>DASPMH010000398.1:0-3624 GCA_035627175.1 Terriglobales bacterium
TCTACCGACGGCAGCTACACCGAGACCTGCCGCCGTCTACCGACGGCAGCTACAGACGCCCCGTCGGATGCAGCGCCCAAGCTGCGACACCTGCCGCTCTCTTCCGACGGCAGCTACACCTAGCGCGGCAGATAGCCGCGCGGGCAGGCGTAGGCGGATTGGATGTACCCGGCGCCGACGGCGCACTGCGCGTGCAGCTCGACCTGCAACAAGAGCTGGATGGCATTGCGGCCGTAGAGCTCCACCAGGGTCGGACAGTCGCGCGCTAGCGAGGCTGCCAGCGCGGTGCGGATGCGACCGACGCGGGCATTGGTGCGATTGATGCGACCGTTGATCACGCTCGGCGGCCCCGGCCGTACCGCGATGCGATCGAGGGTGCGGGTCTGCTGTTTGGCGACGACGCGCAGATACTTGACCGCGACGGCGCTGGCGCGCGCGACGCAAGCAGCGGCCTCGGATTCGAGCTGCCAGCCGGCGGCGATCGCCGGCTGGTAGAGAAAGGAAGCGATCTCCTCGGGCACCCGGGTGCAAATGAAGTCCTTGTCGGTCACCGCCTCGGAGCGATTGAGGAAGTAGATTGCGCGCGCCTGCGCGTCGCTGCAGGCAGTATCGATCGCAGGAGTGGTGTCACCAACAGCACCGGCGATGGCTGCCGCCAGCGCCACCTCGTCGCACGACCCGCCGTCCAACTGACTGCGCCAGCATGCTTCGGTGCGCCGCATCGAGCGTGACAGACACTGCTCCCGCGCCTCGCCGAGAACGCGCTGGCAGCGGGCAACCTCGGCAGCAAAGGGCATCGAAACCGGATTCCAAAAAGCAATGAAAGGCAAGCTGTCGCCATGGGCGTGTGCTCGCCCGGCGAGCAGCGCCAGAGCAACGGCGATCGCCAACGACAACCTTCGCATCGACATAATGGTGCGATTCTTAGCTCACCGCTCCACCTCATGGCAGCTGTCCGCCGCGATGCGACAATTCGTCGCATTCACCGGGCGACCGCAGCTCGCTAGTGATCTCGGGATGTCTGCAGCGACGATTTTTCTCTTGCAATGGGTGGCGGTGGCGCTGCTGCTGGCGTTGCAGCCGCCGAGGGCCTGGGCCTGCGACATGTGCTCGATCTACAGCTCGGTGCAACTACGCGACGCGACGACAGGTTTTTATAGCGGCGTGGCACAGCAGTTCAGCCACTTCGGCAGGCTGCAACTCGCCGGAGAGAAGACGGACAACCCGCACAATGAAAGGATGGAGAGCTCGATCACCCAGATCGTCGTCGGCTACTCGCCGATCGAACCGGTCGCGCTGCAACTCAATCTGCCGGTGATCTCGCGCCATTATCGCCGCCTCGAGAACGGCAGGCCGCGGCGAGGTGATGAGACCGGCATCGGCGACCTGACCGCGCTGATGCGCTACCGTCCGCTCAGCATCGACTTCGAAGAGGGGGCGTTGCGCCTGGCCGTGCTCGCCGGGGTCGAGGTACCCAGCGGCGACAGCGATCCTTTGGGAGAAGACGGCGAGGAGAGCAGCCACAGTCACGGGGCACGCCCACGTCACGACGAGCACGAGCGTCCGAGCGGCATCCACGGCCACGACATCACCCTAGGCAGCGGCTCGCTCGATACCGTGTTCGGCGCGGATCTCATCTGGTTCTGGCAACGCTGGTACACCTCGGGCTTCGTTCAGTACCGGCAGCGCAATGAAGGCGCGTTCGACTACGAGTACGCCGATGAGCTGAGCGCCTCGCTTGCGCCGGGAGTTTTTCTCTACGCCGAGCACGGCATGACCTTCGCGATGGGAGGTGCGGTGACGGCCGAGACCAAGGGCAAGGACCGGGTCGGCGGCGAGGTCGAGAACGACACCGCGATGACGGCGCTCTACGCCGGGCCAACGGCGCAATTCAGCTGGCACCGCGGCCTGACCCTCGAGCTCGCCGGCGACCTGCCGGCGATCCGCAACAACTCCGGCCTACAGATCGTCCCCAGCTACCGCATCCGAGCCGCTGCCGTCTGGCGCTTCTAGTCAGAAAGTAGGCGCGATGGGCCCCTTTTCCTTGGATAAGGAGCGAGCGGCCAGTGGCGATGAATGACATTGACGGACAGCCGCGGCTCTGGAACCCTGAGCCACCCGGTCGCCGGACACCCCGGCCGACCGCGGCCATACGAATGCGAATCGATATTCTCTCCGGATTGCGGCGCAGCGCCGCTTCGCTGGCGCTCGTGTTGTGCATCCTGGCGGCATCGCCCGGCGCGGCGCCGGGGCGCGAGTTCGAATGGCAACTGCCGGAAGGGTTCCCTCGCCCGCGCGTGCCTGCCGCCAATCCGATGACCTGGGAGAAGGTCGAGCTCGGACGGGTGCTGTTCTACGACCGGCGCCTCTCCGGCAACCAATCGCAATCTTGCGCCAGCTGCCACCAGCAGGATCGCGCCTTCTCCGAAGGACTGACGGTCAGCGTCGGCTCGACCGGTCAATTTCATCCCCGCAACTCAATGGCGCTGATCAATGTCGCCTATACGCCGACGCTGACCTGGGCCAATCCGCTGTTGGTCAGCATCGAGCAGCAGATCCCGGTGCCGATGTTCGGCGAGGCGCCGGTCGAGCTCGGCCTGGCGGGCATGGAGGACGAGCTGGTCGATCGGCTGAGCGCCGACTCCCGCTATCGCCGCTTGTTCGGCGAAGCTTTTGCCGAGGCCGAGCCGATCACCATCGCCAATGTCGTCAAGGCGCTCGCCTCGTTCGTCCGCACCCTGATCAGCGGTGACTCACCCGCCGATCGCTACCGCCTCGGCTTCGACGACAACGCCATCTCCAACTCAGCGAAACGCGGCTTCGATCTCTTCTTCACCGAGAAGTTCGACTGCTTTCATTGTCACGGCGGCTTCAACTTCACCGACTCGGTAGTGCATGCCGACAGCGAGTTCGAAGAGATCGCCTTCCACAACAATCACCTCTACAACCTCGACGGCAACGGCGCGTACCCGGCGAACAACCAAGGCATCTTCGAGCTGACCAACCATCCCGATGACATGGGTTTCTTCAAGGCGCCGACGCTGCGCAACCTCGCCTTCACTGCGCCCTATATGCACGATGGCAGCATCGCCACCCTCGAAGAAGTGATCGATCACTACGCCGCCGGCGGCCGCAAGATCGAGAGCGGTCCCAACGCCGGCGACGGCAGCAAGATTCCCGCGAACCTGAGGAGTGAGTTCATCCGTGGCTTCGCCCCGACCGCCGAGGAGAAGGAGGATATGATCAACTTCCTGCTCTCGCTCAGCGACGACGGCTTCGTCTCCAATCCGCGCTTTCGCGATCCCGCGGTTCCGGCGACCTGCCCGGGTGACTGCGACTTCTCCGCAGCGGTCACCGTCGACGAACTGATCGGCACGATCAATATCGCTCTCGGCACGGCGCCGCTTGCCGATTGTCTCGGCGTCGATGCCTCGGGCGATGGCCAAGTCAGTGTCGACGAGCTGGTCCGCGCCATCAATGTTGCCCTCACCGGCTGCGCTTCTTCCTGAGATGGGTGCCGCGGCGAACGGCGCCGTGCGCCGCTGCCTGACCGACGCCGCCATCGCTCGGCAGGTCGAGGACGCCCCGCGCATCAACCTGCTGTGGCTGCTGCGCCTGCGTTGG
>DASPMH010000399.1:0-7209 GCA_035627175.1 Terriglobales bacterium
TAACGTCGCCGAACCGCTCTAGAACACGGACCAGCTCACTGTGACCAAGCTGAAACGGCGTGGCGGTGAGGAACAGCATTCGATCGAAGGAGTTGGCCATCGCTCCATCACCGGTTCTGAGATCCCGCGTCGAATCGGGCGATTGAAGCTGTCTGGCGAGTGATGTGCCGGGATTCTTGAGATGGTGCGCTTCATCCATCACCAACAACGGTGAGCGCCAGCGGGCTTGCGCTAGTAGATCCTTCCAAAGCTCCTCTTCAATCTGACGTAACGCTTTGCGCGCGCCGTCCAGCCGTTCTGATAGGCGAGCGTTATCAGCCTGGGCGCGCACCGGCATCTTCTCGAGCGCTTCGGCCAGAGGTTTGAGATTCACATCACGCATTGCGCGAGTCACAGATTTCGGCACTGGGTCGTCCGTCAACCGACGACGATCGTCACGCAGGTCGTTGTTGAAAGTATCCTTCCAGACCGCCGGATCGGTTTGCAGCAAGCGCTGCCAGAGCTCCTCGCCCAAGTCATTGGCTCGCTCTTCTCCCATCGCCCACAGGAGCTCAGCTAGGAACCTGTGGATCTGGTTCTTCACTTGAATCAGCCGACTCGCTCGGCCGCGACCATGCCGCCGCAGTGCCTCGCCGATGAGCGCGAGCCGAATCCACTTATCGGTCTGCCGACGGCCCATCGCCCCTTGGGCGACAAAGATCAGGTGACAGCGCACGGGGCGAGGATCGTCGATCAACTTCATCAGTTCGATGCTGTGTCGCACAACGCCGTAACGCACGGCCGTTGAATCAGTGAGCATCTTCCTCGTTGCGCCCTCTCGGGCCACAGGATGGCGGTTCTCGAGGTACAGCTCACAGAATGTCTTGAGGTCCTGTTCCCATTTGTCGACGAGATTGGCAGGGGCCATTACGATGGCTGGTCCGCGGGGGCTGCGGATAGCGATACTGTACGCGATCGCCAAGGCTACGAACGTCTTCCCCATGCCGACCTCGTCAGCGAGGATCAGCCCCGACTGACCACGGAGCCGGCGCAGTATCTCTTCGACTTCACCTCGTTGTCGATGCTGATCCGCCGCGGGCACGCGCGAGTTGAGCCGCTTTCCCAGGACCAGCTCCGAGGGTGGAGCGTAGATGTCAGCTACGCTCGGCATCGTCCCAACACCCGCCCCCAAAACTCCATCAACTCCTCAGACACCCGCTCACGATGTGGGCCCACCTGACGCTCGAGCTTGTCGCCCAGTCGCACCAGGAAGGGTCGGAACATTTCGTCGAAGTCTACCTTGGGAAGCGAACCGTCGCTGGGTTGATAATCAACTTGATGCAGTACGATCAGGAAATCCGCCAGGGTGAGGAGTGCCTCGTCCGCTAGCCCGTTCGCGTTGGCGAACTCCCGCACCAGGCGATCAGCAAGTGCCTCAATGCCGACCAGTCCAGTCAGCCGCCACTCCAATGCTTGCCGGCCCCAAACCGGGCGTTGGAGATTGGCGCGAAACTGAGCCAGGACACGAGCGCGGTGCCGAATGCGGTGGAGAAACGTCGCCTGCAGGTCATGGCGCCGCAGCGGATCCAGATCGATCGGTTCCGCGGTATCGAGATCGGAGTCAAATAGATCGGTTGGTTGTTCCCGCTTCGCCCAAGCGCGGATCGCGGCGCTCGGGTCGGTCGCGGCCAGGATGAGAAGCATATCGTCGGCGGACATCTGCTCCAACCGCGCCGGAGGGGGGAGCGCGCGGCTGTCCTCAACGTTCAATGGCCAAAAGGCTTCATGATCGTCCCAGCGTACCAGTAACTTGTCGGGAGGAAGGATCGGAGACCAATCGAGCTCCTCGATCCGCAAGCGACCGCGATCGTCCCATTCGCCTTTCGACAGGATCTCTCCCTCTGACTGCCCGCAGGCGTGCACCTGCCAGTCAGCCGGCAATTGGTCTGGCTCAATCCGCAGAATGATCTGACGTCTGTCTCCGGCACGATAGGTCGCAGAGAGGAAGCCAGCGGGTATTGGCGTCATCATCTGCTCATCATCCTCAGTGTCCGGTCGAGTCCCCAGCCATTCGGCGGTTTCCGGATCGTCGACAGGCTCCATCGCCGGCCACAGTGCCTCGAGTTGCCCGGCCTCGCGGCCGTAGTCGACATGATCGACGATGGTGAGCAGATTGGCCTCGGCGTTGCGGTGCGGCTTCACTCCGATACCGGCACAGGTGAAGTTAGAGGATCCAATCATAAGGGCGGAATACTTGGAGGACCGGAGCGCCAGCATCTTCGCGTGCCAGGGACGAAGGTTCTTATCTGCGTCGACATCCGGCAGCATCTCGACGCTGACAGTAGCGCGATGCTTCTCCGCGGTACGCACCAATGAGATAGGAGCGGCGAGACGTGGAATGGAGCTCGTATTGCCGTCTCGGACCGCAGGCACACAGAAACAGATCTTGCGCTGCTCTCCGCGCGCCATCAGCTTGCAAAGCGACTCCGCCGTAGGGTTGATCACATCCTCTGCATCGAAGAACGGCGACGCGACCCACGCTTCGCTGGGCAATCCGCCTCGCCGTCGACACGCCTCGATAGCTTCCTTGAGGCTGCTACGCGCCGGCTCCTCTTCCCCGATGGCCGGAAGAGTGAAGGTCAGCTGCTGTCGACCCGAACCCTTGAGCCGCGACGGATTCCATCCGCTGATCTGACCGTCGACGTCGTCCAGAAACTCTTCCGCCCGTCTAACCTCGGGCGGACTATCGGCTGCGCCTGGTACAAATGAGAGCAGCTTTCGCAGGAAGCTGGTCGCGGCTGCAGCGAGGTCGGGATTCGACTCCTTGGGCGACAGATCAATAGAGGCTGCAACCTCGTGATTCGATCGGTAACCCGGTTCGGTGAGATTGGCTGAGCCGACGATGATGCGAACATGCCGAGTCCAGACCAGAAGACTCAGCTTGGCGTGCTGCCTTCCCGCCCAGATGCGCACAGGCAGCACGTCCCAACGGAGCGAATGCTCTACTCCAGCTTGAGTGTGATCGACGAGCACCCCCGCGTAGACGCCGCCGAGTCGGCTTTCGCGTTCGAGTAGGAACGCGAGGTCTTCGCGGTTGGGCTCCGACTCAATATCCAGAAAGCGCGCCAGGCATTGCTCGTCGAATAGGCCTGGACCGAAGGTGTAAGTGGTCGCGAGACAACCGACCGGTTCACCTGCCCCCTGAGGTGGCCGCCAGAGCTCGAGCAATGCCCCTTGGCGCGCCCCACCCTTGCGTTTGCTCATGTCAGGTCGCCGTGAAAGCGGCGAATCGGCCAACCGCGGTAGTCGTGCACATAACGATCGGGTTGGATGGCGCGTCGGGGTTGGCGATACGCAAGCCGGATGTAAATTCGATCGCGGCCAATACGGTCGAACCACGGACGCTTGCCATCGGCCGACTTACCTCGCTGTACGGCCACGTGGTGATCGCAGAGCGCGGCAGCACAATCACCGGCAGAGAGTGGATCCGCAAATGCGATGAACCTGGTGTGGAATAAGTTCTGAAGCGAGAGCTTGGCAAAACCCACTTCACCAAGCGCTCGATGAGCCTGCTCGAACCGCTCGTGTAGGCCCGTCATGCTCTGCTTGAACTCGGGATCGCGGGCAACCGCATTCAGGGCAGATCCCTGGCCATCCGACGTAGCTGCTACGGCTTTCAGGACATCGAAGGCGTCTTGGAGACTGCGCGCGAACTTCTCGTACGCTCGAATTGCCCTAAGGAGTTGTCCGTAGACGGGCTCTCGTCGTTCAAGCTCGTCATGAAGTAGCTCCTCGCAGAACTCATCATCACCAAGCTCGGATTGCAGCTGCCAGAGGACCGGCAATGCGCCGAGCCGACGATCATCCTCGGCCTTGAGGAGCTCGCGCAGGCACCGCTTTTCCCGGAATCCAGCCGCTCCCGGCGCGAATGCCTCGGCAAGCTTGGTCGCGGCTGCCCGTCCGAGCTTTGTGCGTGGCGGCGCTTCTGCCAGACAACCTCGGACCACTGCTGCCCACTGTGATAACAGCGATTGGGCATCCTGGTACCCCGAAAGACCGCGATCACGGGCCCAAGCATTGACGAGGGGCTCGGCATTGGGTCCGGCCCTCAGGTGGACGTCGACGAGTCCCAGGTGAATCGCCAGGCGCTTGTATACCCCGTGGAACCCAAAGATCCGCGGCGTCTTGAGATAACTACGCGCGTCGAGGTAGCCGTGTTGTCCGAGTGCTCTACGGGCAACGAGAGTACCAGGTGTTCCCGCGAGGCCATCAGAATCGCCCATCTCCTGGATGAAGGCTTCGATAATCAGCCACTCCCAAACTAGATAAGGCGACGCATCGCGCTGGCGCACATCGTCATCGATCCCCTCAGTCACCAGCGCACCGACTGCCATGGCAGTGAGGAAGCGAACACGCTGCATCCGCTCACGCACCGCAGGCACCAACTGCACCGCCAGTTGGTCAGCGATCTGGTACAGGCCGAGCGGGTCCAAGGTCCCCTCACTTGTTCCCGGGGGGTCGTAGCTACTTAGGAACGGAAATGCCGTCATTCTCTTCGCTGCCACCTCCCCATGTCATCGAGACAATGCTCCCGCATCGCCGCGCACACCGAGTGAGCTTCGGCACCCCAACAGACGCACCGTCGGCGATTTTGCGCTGAAAATGGATCGAATTCGATTGGAACGGGGGGGGGAGAGCTGGGATCCTTTCAAGTTCTGGGAAATTTTCATCAAGAGCGGAATGAACTGTCTGCCAGAGATCAGGATCAACGGTCGCGTTTGTCGCGTGTGTCCCGATAACTTCGTATCCCCGTTCGCGGAGGAGTCGCGCGAGATGTTTCTCCGGAGCCCGTTCGAACAAGTCGAGCTTGACGCGCGACGCTCTTCATAGCTTTCACATCGACGACCTAAAGGAGTTCTTGCTGTTTCGGCTCCTTGAGCACCCGCTGAAGCAAGTCCGTCCCCGAAGCGTCGTCGTACCGATCGCCAAGACGCTCGCGTAGTCGGAACAGGCGCTGGAGGGCGGTCCTTACTAGTTGACCGTAGGTGCAGGTTTGAATCCGCCCACGTTCTGGGTTCGCGCCAATAGTGCGCACACTCTGCACCCTCTGGTCGACCTCATCGCCCACAACGAAGGCCCGGATGAACGGGGCCCCATCAAGAAGGCCGCATCCTATAAGGTCCTCAACATAGTGCTCGGCTTGTGTGACCTCGTCTCGACCGATACAAGATCCGCCCTTCTTCAGTTCAATCAGTAGAATATCGCGCAGCTTCGTGAGCCCGCCTGAATCGAACTCCTCGGTTGCTACCGCGGACAGGGTGAAGTCGGCTTGAATCAAGAGATCTGGTCGCTTTCGATGATTGATGAAGGAGCTTGCTTTCTTGACCTTCTTCTTGAAGACCTTCTCGACGGCGCGCCTAAGCGACAGATTCGACGCGTACTCGGCGGCATCAAACTCAGGCCCGAACAGCCATCGAGCCTGAGTCACCAATGGATGCAGAGTGTGAAGTTCATCGACCTTGCGATCGGTGGACAGCTTGCCCATGGCCTCGACGATGGCGATTCGCCGGTCGATCTCATCCAGCACGGTCAGCGCGTCTCGCACAGTCCAGTCGCTGAGAAGTCGATCCAAACCTTCGATGTCTTCGTCCGTCAATCGGGATAGCTTGTCCAACAGAGCGGCACCGCTGCGTGACTGTTCCAACTGGATCATCGTCTTCACCGCGAGCGACATCGTCTCTGGCTGGACGGTCGGCTGTTGGGCAGCCATCTGCTCCACAAATTCAGCGACATCGGCACGACCACCAGGCGTAAGCGCTTCGATCTCAACGCGGTGTTCCCGGAAGACGCTTTCCTTTGTGTCCTGAATGCGTTCTGCGTAAATGACCTTGAATCGTCCTTCGACGTAGGAGGCTACCGCCTCGTACATCTTCGTAACGATCTCGCTCTTCTTGAAAGCCGACCAATCCGGCAAGACCTCATCGAATAGGTCATCAGACTTCACGACGACGGTGTACCGTTTTGCGAACCTGGTTCTCCCGTCAATCACCATCCGATCCCCCAAGGACCAAGAGGGTGTTCCGACGAGGCGACCCCCGACCCAAAAGGCTACTCCTTGGTGTCGGGTGGTTCGCGCCATCTTTGTCGAGTCTATGAAGAACGCTTCTGCTCGAACGCCATCTGCAGGGGTGATCACGGCCCTGTCGGCCAGTCCTACATGCTCCTCTAACGGGACGGAACTTCCGTTCACGAGCACCCTAAATTGCGGATCGTGGAGAAAGCGGGCTGACAATACGTCGCGGATACGATCTGGCGACGGCAGGTTGCGTTCAATAACTGCGGTGAGTGTAGTGCCGTGCCCTTTACCGGCCGACACGCGTTCGCTCATCAACACGAATGGGGCAGTTCCAGCCGCGGCTGACACAACAAAGTGGCTTCGTTTGCCATCACGCCTCGAATCGACCTCGTAGCGGTCCGCGAAGCAGAGGAGCCCGTGACGCCCAACCCCGTTACGTCCGTATGCGGTTCGACGCAGATTCGATCGCTCCGGAGGCAACTCAGCATTTCTGCCTTGGTGCCTCACGCGATCATAGCCCAACGTCATCCACCGTTGTTTGAACTGTTCCGCAGTAAGGCCACATCCATCATCTTCGATTGTCAGGAACTCGCCACGCTGTTTCGGCAGCAGGATGTTTACTTCGGTGGCGCCGGCGTCCCATGCGTTCGCCACGAGTTCCGTCAGCGCGACGTCGGCCGCACTCGCTACGAGACCGAGACTGCGAACGAGGTAGTGCTCCTCGAAAAGCGAGCCCTGGATCGGTCGGCCATTCGACGGAGGCTCGCCGTGGGCGCGCACCTGAGGGTCATCTGCTTCAACTGTCCCGCCGACTTCAGCCATCTTTCCACCTTTCCAAGCGTGACGCCTGCAGGCGATACCGCCTTCTTGGACCGTGAGGGACGCCTGGATATGGAGTGCAGGCAGGGTTGTGCCTTCGAACTTTCATGCGGGCAAGCCGGATTCGAGTTGCTTCACCAAGCTCAGTGCGTCCTGGATTTCCTTCTCGTAGAGGGGCGGATTTCCGTAGTGAGCAGAGGGATTGAGGACGCGCTCGGTGCAAGCGAGTATCTCATCGATCAGCTTGATCTGGCGAAGCCGTTCGACGTGTTCCTCCTTAATTAAAAGGCGGAGACGCGCTCGGTTCGTTTTGAGCCGGCCCTTCGTCGGATGGT
>DASPMH010000400.1:0-3372 GCA_035627175.1 Terriglobales bacterium
CCGTCTGATCACCGTCGATCTAGCCGAGGAATCGCTGCCGGTGCCGACCCTGGCTCGCTTTGCCAAGCGACCCGCCTGCGCCGCCTGCGGCTTGGCCAAGCGATATTATTTCGACCTCATGGCGCACGATCACGGCTTTTCAGTGGTTGCCACGGGCCACAATCTCGACGACGAGGCGGCGCGGCTGCTCGGCAATACGCTGCGCTGGCACACCAATTATTTGGCCAAACAGTTACCGGTGCTCGAGCCGAACCACCCTCGCTTCGCCCGCAAGGTGCGTCCTTTGTTTCGCATCACCGAATACGAAACGGCCGTGTACGCATTCCTACGCAAGATCGACTACGTCGTCGACGAATGTCCGAACAGCGTCGGTGCGACGCAATTAGCCTACAAAGACGCTCTCAACCGGCTTGAGGCCGCGATGCCGGGCACCAAGCTCAGCTTCGTCAACGAGTTCTTGCGCTCGGCTCAACCGATATTCTCGCAAGCCGACAACTCTCCGCCGAACTCCTGCGGCGAATGCGGCATGCCGTGCTTCGGTGAAATCTGCTCGTTCTGCAATTTGACCGCTACCGTACGACATCGGCAGGCCCGAGCCGAGCAGCGTGCCAGCGAACGCGCGGCGGGAGCGGAGGATGGAATGGTCCCTTCCGATGAGTGAGCTCTCGCCCGCACATATCCTTCAGTCCGGGGATTCGGTCCTGCTGATCGACCCGAAAGAACGTGAATACCTGCGCACGCTCTCCTCCGGGAAGCGGATCCACTTGCACGGCGGACTGCTGAACGCCGACGACATCATCGGGCGCCCTGACGGTTTGATCGTGCGCAACAGCGCCGGTCAGGAATTCGTCGTCGTCCGTCCTACGTTCGCCCAGTTGATTCCCAACCTGCCGCGGCGAGCTCAGGTGATCTATCCCAAGGACATCGGGCCGATCTTGCTCTGGGGAGACATCTACCCCGGGGCCACGGTGATCGAGGTCGGTGTCGGTCCGGGAGCGCTGACGATGGCGCTACTGCGAACCATTGGCCCGACCGGTCGCTTGATATCGTACGAATGCCGTGAAGATCACATCGAGATGGCCCGTGAGAACGTGGCGCGGTTTATCGGTCCGGTCGACAACTGGACTGTCCACCTCGCCGACGCGACCTGCGGCTTCGAGGAGCGCAATGTCGACCGGATGACCGTCGATATGCCCGAACCTTGGCGGCTCACCGATGCCGCCGCGGAAACCCTGCGCCCGGGCGGGGTGTTTCTCGGCTACATCCCCACCGTGCTGCAAGTGAAACAGCTCGCGGACGCACTTCAAGCGAGCCCGCATTTCGACCTCGTCCAGGTGTCCGAATCGCTTCAGCGCTTCTGGCACGTCAAGCAGCTCAGTATCCGACCAGAGCATCGCATGGTCGCCCATACCGGTTTTTTGGTCAGCGCCCGCCGCGTCGTCCGTCTCGAGGCGAGCTAGCTTGCCTTCTCCGTAGCCCTCTTGTACTGGAGCGCGACAGCTTCATTCGGCGTCACGCCGACGGAGGGAACTATGGAAGCCGAACCGCAGTACGACGACGACAAAGAGAGCGTCTGGGGCACCATTCTGGGCTGGGGCGCCCTGGTGGTGTTCGCCCTTGGGTTTGCCTGGTACGTCGGCGCGCCATTGATCATGGGAGAGCGCTGGGCGAACAAGAAGGAAGAAGCGATCCAGCTGGTCAAGAGCTCGAAGCCGAGCGGCAGCACCGAGACACTGTACGACCTGATCCGCGCCTACTCGCTTGCCCAGCATGGCAAGGAGAAATACATCGGCGAGTTCAGCTGGGACGCCCTGCAGCGCGAGGGGCCGAATTACGAAGTCACCCTGCTCTGGACCGAAGGAACGCAGAAGCGCGTCGCCCTCTGGCGCATCAACCTCGAAGACAAGTCGATTTGGCCGCAGGGATCGGAAGCGAACTCGTTGGTCAGCCGGGTCACCGACAAGTCGGCAAGCTAGCGGAGATCTACTCCGCCTCTACGCGGGCGCGGCGAAAGGCTGCTGCGCGCGCTTGTTCTTCGACGACATCGTCGGGGCACATCCGCATGAAGGCGCGTGATACCAAGACGACGAGCAATAGATCGTCGGCGTATCCGCGCACAGCGCGGTTGTCGGGGACGAGGTCCACCCTGGCCACGCCATAGGCGATCGCGAACCCGAGCAGCAACTTTCCGACGATCGGCGTGCGCGGATCGCGCAGGAGCCTCAGATAGACTGCGGCCCCTAAACCGACCGCACGTCCGAGGCCACGCAGCCCCTCGACCTGCCAACGCTCGACAACCTCTCGGTCGAACACCGCAGAGAGAATCGCTACCAGGGCGAAGCCGATAAATCCCAAGACGCCCTCGAGCCACCAGCGCGTCGCGTGCCGCACCACTTTGACGATTCGGCGCACGTAGGTACGCACGGACCGCAGCATGTTGGTGGTCCCTGCACCGATCTGATTCTCCAGGGGTACCTCTTGAAGCAGAGGTAAAAGCAGCGCAACTAGCGCCGCGGGAAGAACCACCGCCCCATCCGCCGCGGACGGTACGCTCAGAGAGCGCACACTACAGCACGGCCGATGCTCCTTTGCCTGGGCGGTCGCGAGAGCTGGCACGACGAGCGCGGCAAATAATGCCAGGCTTGCTAGCGACAGTCGCATGCTGGCGGTCTGATGCCGCGCCAATCGATCAAGCGGCCCCGGTGCCAAGGAATCGTTCGACCTTCTCACGCACCACCGAAGGATCGACGATGGGTTTCGGAATATAGTCGTCGCACCCGGCTGCGAGGGCCTTCTGCTCGTCACCCGCCATAGCCTGGGCAGTAAGCGCCACGATCGGGATGCGCCTGCCGAGATCCAGCAGGCGAATCTGCTTGGTCGCCTCCCAGCCATCCATCACCGGCATCTTCAGATCCATAAAGATCAGGTCGGGATTGTCGTTACGGACGCGCTCGAGCGCCTCCTCACCATTGCTGGCTTCGACGATATCGAAGTCCCCCATCCGGCGCAGGCGATAGACGAGGATCCGCCGATTGTCGAGATTGTCTTCAACTACCAGAATCTTCTTTTTGGACATTGCTAAAATGCAAAGGGGTCGGCCGCTAAGTGCGACCGACCCCTTTGCTCAAACCGCTATTGCGATCCAGCTCACAGGACCGGATCAGTCCTGATCGTTCAAGAGCACGAAGCTGATCACATCAGCTACGCCCATCTGCATGCCAGCCTGATTGACCTGGAAGGCATTGCTGGCGTCGAAGGCGTCGTCGCCGTCACGATCGATGAACTCCTCCGCGATTGCGACAAGGCCCACGCCTTGCCCTGCCCCACCAGACGGAACCGGGCGGAAAGACGTCTGGCCGGTCAGCGATCCCT
>DASPMH010000401.1:0-4139 GCA_035627175.1 Terriglobales bacterium
GCTTCTCGCGCGTGCCATTCGACGCCGTCACCCGCCAGCGCTGGCAGGGCTGCGATCAATCCGCCGCCGACTGTCTCTCCCTGAAGGGCTTCAGCGTGGCCCGCACCGAGCTCGCTTCAGGCGTATGCGTCGACGTCTACAACCTCCACGGCGAAGCCGGCGACACGCCGCACGATGCCGAGCTCAAGGTCGAGAACATCAGCGCGCTGATCGACTTCATCGCCGACTACTCCGCCGGTCGCGCCGTGATCGCCGGCGGCGACTTCAACATGCGATTGCGCCGCGAAACCGATCGAATCCAGCTCGAACGCCTGGAAGCGGCGACCGGCTTGACCGACGCCTGCATCGCCCAAGGTGTCGTCGACATCGCCGAGATCGACAAGTTCTACTTCCGCCCTAGCGAACAGGTGCTGATCACGCCGCTGACCTGCCGTTTCGAAACCGACGTCTTCGTCGATCCGCAAGGCGGCCCTTTGAGCGATCATGATCCCCTCGCCGTTCGCTTCGGCTGGGTTGGCGTGCCCGACGAGTCGCTCGATTGTCTCTGACCTCTCACCGAGCCGCATCGCAGCGCACTCACCTCCCCCTGACCCTCTCCTTGGAAAGAAGCGGGGATCGGACAATGCCGGACTCGATCATGCGCTTGATGATCTGATCTTCGTGTCGATGCAGCACCACCAGGCGATACTTGGCGCGAGTGATGGCGACGTAGGTCGGCTCGATGCGGCGGCGGATCTCCTTGCGCGGCGCGTCCGGCCAACCGGGGTGGAGGAGATAGACGAGATCGAAGTCGAGACCTTTGGCGCTGTGGACACTGCTGACCACCACGCTGTCGCGGGTGATGTCGAACAGGCGCTTGGCATGCACGTCCTCCGACACCCACTGCACCGGAATGCCCGCTCCCTCCAAGGTCTCGCGCAGATTCTGCCCGAGGCTGCGATCGCCGTAGCGGAATCCCGAGGGCGCTAGGGCGCGGTATTCTTTGTCATCGTAGAGGATTGCCACTTCCGGCCGCCGATAGCGTTCGGGGGCGAGATTGGTGCCGACGTCGCGCACCAGCCATTCGAGCAGCTGACTCTCGCTGCGGCAGGTGATCAGCTCGGGCGGGTGTCCCTGTAGCCCCGCTTGGTTGGCGAAGGGCAGCTCCGCCTGCGCGTCGGGGAGACCGTCGTCTTGCGGATTCTTGCTGGCGAAGCGAGCGCTGAAGTCGCGCAGGGCGCGGGTGCTGCGATAGACGCGCTTGAGCGAAGTGACCCGGCCGGCAATCTCGATCCCCAGCGATTTCCAGGTACCGGCGAGATTACGCCCCGGATTGTAGAGGTCTTGCTTGGCGTCGAGCGCGATCACCAGATCGCCGCCGTCACGCACCAATCGCCGCACCAACGCGAGCTGCCGATCGTCGAAGTCTTGGCCCTCGTCGACCAGCACCGCATCGAACGGCTTCAGCTTGGCGCGGCCGGCGGCGACCGCCTGCTCCGTTTCCTCGAGAACGTACTGATAGTACTCGAAAGCGCGGTCGGCAGGCTTGTAGTCGTACTCGATCTTCTCTCCCGTCAGCCGCGCACAGAGCTCGAAAAAGTGATGCACCTGGACGCCGCCGTCGCGCAGCGGAATATCCTGCTCCTGCACCAGCCGCTTGAGGAAGCTGGTCAGCGCCAGGTTGTAGCTCAGCAACAAGATCCGCTTCGGCCGCGGCTGGTGGAGCGCGAGATACTTGCAGCGGTGCACCAGGATCAGTGTTTTGCCACTGCCGGGCGGTCCTTTGACCAGCTGGTGACCCGGCTGAATCTGCCGTGCCGCCCGGGCTTGGTACTGATCGAGGTACTTGACCTCCCGCGTCAGCGTCGCCCGCCCGTCCGCAGCGCGCGGTGGAATCGTCACCGCCCGCGGCCAGAGCACGTCGCGCACCGCAGCGACGTCGGCAGCGGTCAGTGGCGGTGGCGCGAACGGCGTCAGTGCGCGCAAGCGTTCGGCGAAGCCGGCGGCGTCGTTGCCGATGAACGTATCCGAGCTCGGGTCGAGGTCGTCGGCGAGCAACACCGCGGCCGACGGCAGCACCGCATCGAAGCGCCGCCGCAGGTAGGTGGCGCGGTCGATCGCCGGCAAGGCAACCAGCGACCCCACCGGCAGGCCGCTGCCGCGATGTGTCGGCTTGATCTGGTTGCGGTTGAGCTCGGCGCGCAGTCGATCGGCATACGACTTCGCCTGGCGCTCGGGATTGGCGCGCTCCCACTCGCGTGCCCCATTGTGAAACTGCACGCGGCGGCGGTCGAAACGGACCATCTGGTCCGCTCGCCAATCTTTCACTTCGATGACGAAAATGCCCAAGCGCGGGGCAAAGACGATGAAGTCGGGCCAGCGCCGCACCCCTGCGCCCCCGAGCGCGGTCTCGAAGAAGCAGAGGTAGTCGGAATCCGGCCGCAGCCCGTCGCGCAGCACCCCGAATACCTGACGCTCGCCCTCGGTCGGTGGCGGCCCCCCCTCCGGCAGCGCCTCGATGCTGTCTGGAAACATCTGCGCCATAGCCGCGGCCTTACCAAAGCTGCGGCGGCTAAAGCGAATGGCGAATGTAGTCTGGAGGGCGGGTGCTGGTGACGCCTTCTCGTTCAAGCCGAGAGCGGCACTGCCTCTTGATCGCGGAACTGCAGGTCGTGCAGCTTGCGGTATTCGCCGCCGCGGGCGAGCAGCTCGTCATGGCTGCCCTGCTCGACGATCGCGCCGCGGGCGAGCACGGCGATGCGATCGGCGCGGCGGATGGTCGACAGCCGGTGCGCGATCACCAGCGTGGTGCGGCCGCGCATCAAGGTGTCGAGCGCGCTCTGCACCAGCCGCTCCGACTCGTTGTCGAGCGCCGAGGTCGCTTCATCGAGCACCAGAATCGGAGCGTCCTTGATCAGCGCGCGCGCGATCGCCAAACGCTGGCGCTGGCCGCCGGAGAGCTTGACGCCGAGCTCGCCGATGACGGTGTCGTACCCCTGCGGCAGCTCCTCGATGAAGCCGTGCGCATGCGCCGCCTTGGCCGCGGCGATCACCTTGTCCATCGGCGCCTCGCCGGAGCCGCCGCCGTAGGCGATGTTGTTGCGCGCCGTGTCGTTGAACAAGAAGGTGTGCTGGGTGACGATCGCCATCTGCGCCCGCAGGCTGGCGAGGCTGTACTCGCGGATGTCCGTGCCGTCGATGCGAATCATTCCCGAGGTCGGATCGTAGAAGCGCAACAGCAGGTCGGCGAGCGTGCTCTTGCCGCCGCCGCTCGCTCCGACCAGCGCGACCACTTCGCCGCGGCGGATGACGAGATCGATGTCGCGCAGCACCAACTCCTGCTCGTAGCGAAAACTGACCCGCTCGAAGCAAATCTCCCGCTCGATGCCGCGCAACTCTTGCGCCCCAGGAGCATCGAGCCGCTCGGTTTCGAGATCGAGCACCTCGACCACCCGCTCGGCTGCGCCCAATCCTTGCTGGATCAGAGCATTGGCGCGCGCCAGAGCCTTGAACGGTTCGTAGAGGAGAAACAACGCGGTCAGAAAAGCGAGGAACGAGCCCTGACTGCGGCCGCCGGTGATCACGCTGTAGCCGCCGTAGGCGACCACGCCGGCGATGCCGAACGAAGCGAGCACCTCCATCACCGGGTTGTTGATCGCGCGCAGCCGCGAGGTGCGCAGCGACAGCTGCATCATCCGCTCGTTCTCGACCTGCGCCCGCCGATCTTCGTAGCGTTGCATGCCGAACGCCTTGACCACCCGGTTGCCCTGGATGCCCTCTTGCAGGATCGCGCTCAGCTGACCCATCGAGGCTTGCCCCGACTTGGCGACGCGCCGCAGCCGCTGCGACAGGCGCACCATCGGCAATACCGAAATCGGAAAGACGGTGAAGGCGATCAGCGACAGCACCCAGTCCTGGTAGAAAGCGACGGCAACCAGCACCAGCAGCGAAGTGGTATCCTTGAGCAGCACCGCGACCGCGTCGGTCAGCGCTGCACGGACCAAGGCGACGTCGGTGATGATGCGCGCGATGATCGTCGCCGTCGGCGTCTGGTTGAAGTAGGCCAGCGGCAGGCGCTGGACGTGCGCGGTCAGATCGGTGCGCAGATCGGAGATCACCCGCTGGCCGACGTACTCGGTGAGATAGCTGCTGCCGAAGCC
>DASPMH010000402.1:0-5811 GCA_035627175.1 Terriglobales bacterium
CGCTTCGAAGTGATCGGCAACAGCCTCGACGGAGGCTTCGCCGAGTACTTGCGCGTGCCGAGCTACGCCTTGTTTCGTCTGCCCGATGCCGTCGATTTCGAAGTGGGCTCGCTGACTGAGCCTTTGGCTGTGGCGGTGCACGCCTTGCGCTTGCAGCCGCTGACCTTGGGGGATCGCGTGCTGGTGCTCGGTGCCGGGACGATCGGGTTGATGTCGGTGGCGGCAGCCAAGGCTGCGGGGGCAGGGGAGATCTGGGTGCGAGCGCGCCATCCGCATCAGGCCGAAGCGGCGCTGCGTTTGGGGACGACCCGCGTGTTCCTCGGCGCCCAAGCGGACGCCGAGCTGTCGTCTGCGGCGCACGCCGATGCCGTCGATCTCGTCGTCGAGACGGTTGGCGGTCATGCCGACACGATCAACGACGGCCTGCACCTGGTGCGGCGCGGCGGAACGATCGTCGTGCTCGGCGTGTTCTCGGCATCGCCGCAGATCAACGCGATCGCGCTGGTAGTGAAGGAAGTACGTTTGATCGGCTCGATGACCTACGGTCGCCAGGGGACGCGCGCCGACTTCGATCGCGCTCTGGCGATGCTCGCCGCCGACCCGGAACGATTCCGCAGTCTGATCACCCATCGTCTACCCCTGACCGACATCCAAACCGGCTTCGAAGCGGCCGCCGACAAGCATTCTGGCTCGCTAAAGGTGACCATAGTCGCGGCCCCCTAGCTCTGCCTTGATAGACCAAAGGTCGTTTGGTAGCCGCTGCTTTTTCAGCCATTTTGAATGGAGGACCGATGAGCACCCGAGAAATTTACGAGATCGGCGAAGTTCCGCCGATCGGAGAAGTTCCGAAGCAGATGTACGCCCAGCTGATCCGGCCGGAGCGTTTCGGCGAGCCGACCAAAGCCTTTCAGGTCGAGAAGGTCGATGTGCCAGCGCTCAAGCCGGACGAGGTGCTCGTCTACGTGATGGCGGCCGGCATCAACTTCAACAACGTCTGGGCCGCGCTCGGCATCCCGGTCAACGTGATTGCGGCGCGGCAGAAGTCCGGCTTCGATCCCAACCCTTTTCACATCGGTGGCAGCGACGGCTCCGGCATCGTCTATGCCGTCGGCAGCGAGGTCAGTAAGGTAAAGGTCGGCGATCGTGTCGTCATCCACTGCGGCACCTGGGATCGCGACTGCCCGGCCGAGCGCAACGGCGAAGATCCGATGTACGACCCCAGCTACAAGATCTGGGGTTATGAGACGAGCTGGGGCAGCTTCGCCCAGTTCACGAAGGTCCAGGCACATCAATGCATGCCGAAGGCCGCGCATCTCACCTGGGAAGAGGCCGCAGCGCCGACGCTGGTGGGCGCGACCGCCTATCGCATGTTGATGGCGTGGCCGCCGCACACCGTGCGTCCGAACGACGTCGTCCTGATCTGGGGCGCCTCCGGCGGCCTCGGCTCGATGGCGATCCAGATCGTCAAAGCACAGGGTGGCATTCCGGTCGCGGTCGTCGGTGACGATCGCAAGTTCGACTTCTGCATGAAGCTCGGCGCCAAAGGCTGCATCAATCGCAAGCAGTTCGACCACTGGGGCATGATGCCGCACTGGAAGGACACCGACGCCTACAACACCTGGGCGGCGGGCTGCCGCAACTTCGGCAAGGCGATCTGGGACGCGATCGGCGAGAAACGCAATCCGCGCCTGGTGTTCGAGCATCCCGGCGAAGACACCATTCCGACCTCGATCTTCGTCTGCGACACCGGCGGTATGGTGGTCATCTGCGCCGGCACGACCGGCTACAACGCCGTCGTCGATCTGCGTTACCTGTGGATGCGGCAGAAGCGCCTGCAGGGCTCGCACTTCGCCAACGACGATCAGTCCTATGCCTTCAACCAGCTGGTGCTCGACGGCAAGATCGACCCCTGTCTGTCGGAGACCCACCCCTTCGACGAGATCCCGCTGTGCCACCAGATCATGCACGAGAACCGCGCCCCCGAGGGCAAGATGGTCTGTCTGGTAGGCGCCCCCAAAGCTGGCCTGAAGGACATCTAGCGCTCGCGCCTGCGCTACAGGTGTGCGCCCCCTCTCCCAAAGCTCCCAAAGGGGGCAGCGCCGCAGGCGCGGGGGAGTTCTAAGTGCGCTCCCTACGGCAGGCGAAGCAAGCTGCTTCGCCTGCCGTAGACCGTCCTAGCGCTCGCGCCAGATCAACACCTGCGGCAGCATCAAGCGCGCCGCAGCGACGCTCCAGCCGCTCTCGGTGCGCACCAACACGGTAGTGAAATAGCCCGATCGCGTGCCGATCGCCTCACCCTTCGGATTGACCGCACCGAAGAGCTCGTAGCTACCGTCGACGACGGCGGTGCCGTTGGCAACCAGCCGAGCGCGCTCGACCACCAGGTGCAGTCGCGAGTTGGCGAACACGCTCTTATGCTCGAGGCCGAGGTGCTTCTCGATCGCCTCGCGTCCCTGCACCAAACGCCCATCGGGCTCGACGTAATCGCCTTCGCGGGTCCACATCGCCGCCAGGGCGGCCGCGTCGTGGCGATTCCAAGCTTCGTTGAAGGCAGTGTGCATGCGATGGATCTCGGCCTCGGTGCCGGCGAGCTCGGTACTCGGTGTTCCTTGGCCGCCGGTCAGCGGAACCATCAGCAGAGTCGCAAGAGCAACGATGGGAATCATGAGTGCCTCCTCGGTTGGCGGATGTCTCAGGTTGTTCTGTGATCCGGCCGGGGTCAAGGGAACACGGGGAGCAGTGGAGCGGTGGGGGGCGATTGCGAAAGGGGGCGAATGCCTAGCCGTAGGTTCGGATCAGGAACCAGTAGAGGCCCAAGGCGAATACGGCGGCGGAGCCTGCTTCGACGGTCCAGCGATGGAGCTCGAGGCGATGTCTGGCGAGCCAGCGCAGGATTGGCCAGGCGAGGGCGACCACCGCGAGCTGGCCGAGCTCTACGCCGAGGTTGAAGCCGAGCAGCGCGGGCAGAGTGCGGTCTTGCGGTAGGCCCGCTTCGGTCAACATGCCGGCGAAGCCGAAGCCGTGGATCAGCCCGAATAGGAAGGCGATGCCCCAGCGCAAGGTGGCGGCGCGACCGAGGCGGGTGAGCAGGCCGAAGTAGCACCAGGTGAACAGCGCCAGGCCGGCGAGCGTGACCGCGGAGACGTTGCCGATGCCCGCAGCGGCGGCGACCGCGAACAGCGCCAACGCGGTGCTGGCGACGATGCGCAAGCCCTGCCGCCGCTCGGTCACCCGCCAGATATTCTCCGCCGCGACCAGCGCGATCGACAACCCGATCAGCGCTTCGATCGGCGCGCTCTCCGGTCGCAGATAGCCGAGCGCCATCAGTCCGAGGGTTATCGTGTGGGCTACCGTGAAACCGGTGACCACACGTGCCACTTCGCCGGCGCTGCTCGCGATCAACAGCAATGCCGCGACGAAGGCGAGATGGTCGTAGCCGGTGAGGATATGCTCGACGCCGAGCCCGACATAATCGCTGATCTCGGCGGCGTCGGCCTCGCCGCCGCTGTCCAAGGTCCACATCGGTTCGCGATCCGACAACACCCGTTCGATCATCGCACCGCCGTCACGCGTCAGCCGGGCGAAATGAAGATGCGATGGCGAGACGTCGAGCATCAGCTCGCTGCGGATCGACAGCGGGCCGTCCTCACAGCGCAAGCGCCATTCGTACGACCGATGCGCGGGTACACTGGTCAGCGGATGCGGCGGCTCGCTGACGGCACAGCGCCGCTCGCCGGCACGCAACTGGAGACGGTCGGCGAAATAGAGCCGCAGCATCTGGTCGAGCGTCGCCGCGTCTTCCGAAGCCCAGGGGAAGCGGCTGATCTCCAATTCGGAGATACGGACGATCACGTGCGCGTCGCGGCCACGGATCGTCCAGGCAGAATACGAAGTACCGCGGTCGTGTCCGGCCGCCACGGCCGCCATCAACAACAGCACGCCCCCGAGGAGCGCGCGAGTCACGGCACGCCCTCGACGATCTCTATCGATGCGCGCGAACGCAAATCGTCGAGATAGGCGCGCAAGGCCTGGTCCGCGGCGCGGCGGCGGTAGGCCTCCAACACCTGATCGCGGATCTGCTCGAACGGCGGCGCCGGCGCTGGCGCTCGCTCAACCAGTTGCAGCACATGATAACCGGTGCTCGAGCGCACCGGCTCGGTGATCTGCCCGACCGGCAGGTCGATGACGCTGCGCAACGCCGTCGGTCCGAGGTAATCGCTCAGCTTGGTCGCCGGCAGCAGTGCGTCGGGCAGAGGCGCGATCTCGGCATCGCCGATCTCGGCGCGAACTTGCTCGATCGCCGCACCGCGGCGCAGCCGGTCGGCGGCATCCTTGGCGCGGGCGTAGGCGGCGGTCGACTCGGAGAGATTGTTGATGCGAAACCACACCTGGCGAACGTGCAGCTGTTCTCCGGCGGTGAGGAACTCCTTGTGCTCTTGGTAGAAGCGGCGCAGCTCCTCTTCGCTCGGCTGGGCGTCGCGCGCCTCGGCCGCAATCGAATCGAGGATCGCGGCAGTGAGATCCTTGCGTACCCGTCCATCATGGTAGGCGAGGCCGAGCTCGAGAGCCCGTTGCACCAGCAGCTCTTCCTCGATCAGCCGATTGAGCACGTGCTGGCGGTCGGCATCAGCGATCGCGCTGCGCTTGTCGCCCGCGACCGCGTTGACCATGCGCTCGTAATCGATCCGCCGGATGCCCTGGTCATTGACCCGCGCCACCAGATCGGCGGGAAGCTCGGCGGAAGAAGTCGATCCGGTGACCAAGCCGGCAGTGGCAAAAGCGATACCGGCGACAGCGCCGAGGGCGAGCAGAGTTGTGGCGCGATCCATCGGCGTGTCCATAGCAGGGGCTCGCCGGCGGTGCAGCAGCCGGAGGGCCGCCGCACCACCCGGCGCACCTGTTAGGACAAGAAGCCGAGATCGAAGTTGGCCGTGCGCCAGTAAGTATCGGCGTCGAAACCGGCCGAATCGAGCGGCAGAATCGTCGCCGGGTTGGGCACGCCGAGCCAGTGCTTGAGGATCGTCCCGTAGACGTCACGGAAGTCGGTCGAGCGATGCGGATTGCCGGCAGCCTGGGAGTAGATGGTGTTGCCGTTGTTATCGAGCGCGGCGCCGTTGATGTCGGGGTGGTTGCCGTAGACCCCGCCATTGACGGCGCCGCCGATGACGAACATCGGACCCTGGGTGCCGTGATCGGTGCCGTTGCTGTCGTTCTGAATGACGCGCCGCGAGAATTCGCTCCACACCATGACCGTGACCTTCTCGGCGACTCCCATGTCTTCGAGGTCGTTGAAGAACAGCTCGAGCGCATCACCGACGCGCTTGTGCAAGCGGTAGTGCTGGTGCGTCGGATCGGTCGTGCCCTGATCGCCATGGGTGTCGTAGCCGCCGTTGGCTAGTTGAAAGACGCGATTGCCGAGCTGGCCGTTGACGCAGCCGTAGATGCAGGCGGCGATGTCTCGCAGCGAAGACTTCACCCCGGTGCGGTTGGTGTTGTAGAGCGTGTTCCACGCGCCGCGATCGGAAGCGTAGTCGGCGTAGGCCTGCGGATAGAGGTGGGCCGCGGTCAGTGCCGCACTGCCGACGCTGCCGACGCGACTGAAGGTCGGCTGTGCCGATGCCTGCGCCGCCGCATAGAGCGCGGCGAAGGCGTCGTCCTTGGCATCGTTGTCGTCATCGTCGTAGTCGTCGTACGGAAAACCGAAGTTGCGCAGGTCGTCGATGCCGAGCACGCTGGTCGCCGTCTGCTGTAGCTCGGCGGCGATGCTGCGATCGGCGGTGACCGCGGGAATCTGCAGCGTGCCGTAGTTGT
>DASPMH010000403.1:0-5476 GCA_035627175.1 Terriglobales bacterium
TCCTTGAGCGGCTCGTAGCTGCTGTAGCAGACCCGCTCGCCGCGGCGGCTCGAGGCCCAGAGATAGGCGATCACCTCCTGGCGAAAGCCGTCGGCCGCAGAGCCGATCACAGCGATCTGCTCCTCGATCGACTTGAGAAAACCTTCGTCGGGCTGCAGCTCTTCTTTGGTATTGCGGTCGCGTACGCGGGTCTTGTTGACGTACGCCTCGGCGTGATCGAGGTAGTTCTGGAACAACGCGTCGGCCTGCTCCTGATAGGAGTAGACGAAGGCCTTGGTGATCTCGCCTTCGAGGATATCGAGGTACTCCTTGTGGAGAGTGTCCTGCAGATAGTCGAGATACTGCTTGCGGGCATCGTCGGGGACGTCGGACTCCTTGACCATGTTGATCAGCGATTCGCGCACGCTGATCGGATTGATGCAGGCGCCGGCGACGTTGTCCGATAGGGCGTTGTCGAGCGCTTTCATGATAAAGCGCGTCGAGATGCCGAACATGCCCTCGCGCTTGGTGTCTTCGCGCAGCTCCTGGACGTTGATCTTCTTGGTCTTGCCCTTCTCGACCACCTCTTCGCCATTGTAGAGCTTGAGCTTGGTCAGCTGGTCGCACTTCGACGTCGGCTCGAGCCGCGACAAGATCGCGAACATCGAGGCGATCTCCAGAGTGTGCGGCGCGACGTGGGCGCGGAAGTCGGAATTGCGCAGGATCTTCTCGTAGATCTTGACCTCTTCGCCGAGGCGCAAGTTGTACGGCACCTTGACCACTACGATACGATCGAGGATCGCTTCGTTGGTGTGATCCGACTTGAATTTCTGCCACTCCGCTTCGTTCGAGTGGGCGACGATCACCGTATCGACGTAGATCATGCCGTGGCGGCCGGGCGCCGGGATCACCTTCTCCTGGGTCGCGGTAATCATGGCGTGGAGATATTCGGTTTCGTTCTTGAACACCTCGATGAACTCGACCATGCCGCGATTGCCGACGTTGAGCGCGCCGCTGAGATCGAGCACACGCGGGTCGCCTTCCGAGTACTTGTCGAGCTTGGAGATGTCTTCACTGCCGATCAGCACCGAGGTGTCCTGATTGTTGGGGTCGACCGGCGGAACGACGCCGAAGCCGACCCGCTTGCGCTTGGAGAAGCGCTGCGCCACCACCGGCACCTGCTCGTACTTGCCGCCGAACGATTCGACCAGGCGGTAACGGCAGCTCGGGCACAGATCGCCTTCGATGTGCAGGCCGAGCATCTTCTCGAATTCGCGGCGCAGGTGGCGCGGGATCAGATGCAACGGCTCCTCGAACATCGGGCAGCCGTCGATCGCGTAGAACGGCGCACTGTTCTCGAGACCGTCCTTGAGCTTCTCGACGAGCGAGCTCTTGCCGGAGCCCACCGGGCCCATCAGATAGAGAACTTGGCGGCTTTCCTCCCCCTTGAGGGCGGCGGAGTGGAAATAGCGAGCGATCTGCGAGGTCACCTTCTCGATGCCGAAGAAAGAGTCGGCGAAGAAGTTGTAGACCTTGACCGGATCGTCATTGAAAAGGCGACGCACCTTGGGGTCGTCGCTCTCATTGATGTCGCGCACGCCGGGTTCGTGGATGACCTCGTGCATGCGCGCGTGGGCGAGCTTGGGAATGGTGGGATCGTTGCGCACCAAGTCGAGGTAATCGAGAAAAGTACCCCGCCATTTCTGCGACTCGTGCGCGGCACGGTCATCTTGGATCAACTTCTCGAAGCTCGCTCGGCCCTCGTCCATAACCAGCTCTCCTTCCCCCCGAAACCACACGACCCCCTCCATGCAAACCGCTCGCCGTCCCTTCACGTCAGACGAAGCTTACCAATGTGCCAGAGATCAATTGTAGAAGATGACCCGCGGCGAGCGGGTTGCCCAAGAGATTTGCAAGCGATGAAGGAGGGGTACGAGCGGAAAGAGCGGGGGACGTTATCAACGCCAGCAGTCGATGGAAGCGCCGTCGAAGCAATCGTCCGATCGGCGCTCCAACGCTGCCTCATATGGCGGTAGAGCTAGCACCGGCCTTAATAGTGGTCAAGAAAGCTTCTACTAGGCCGCATCGGCGAGCGGCGTGGTTTCGAACGATAGCTCGCCGTTGCGATAGTCGATCGCGACCCGCGAATTGTCGCGCACCTCGCCGCTGATGATCTTGCGGCCGAGCGCCGTCTCGAGCTCCTTCTGCAACAGCCGCTTCAGCGGCCGCGCCCCGTAGATCGGGTCGTAGCCCGCCGCGGCGAAGTGCTCGAGCGCGGCATCGCTCAGCTCGACCTCGATCTTGCGCTCGCCGAGCCGCCGCCGCAGCCGCTCGAGCTGGATGTCGGCGATGCGCTTGAGCTGCTCGCGCGTCAGACCGTGGAACACGACGATCTCGTCGATACGATTGAGGAACTCCGGGCGGAAGTGATGGCGCAAAGCGTCCATCACCGCGCGCTTCATCTCCTCGTAACCCTCGCCGGCAGCAGCGCCGCGGTATTCGAGGATCTGCTGGCTGCCGACGTTCGAGGTCATGATCACCACGGTGTTCTTGAAGTCGACCACCCTCCCCTGCCCGTCGGTCAGGCGGCCATCGTCGAGGATCTGCAGCATCACATTGAAAACATCGTGGTGGGCCTTCTCGATCTCGTCGAACAAGATCACGGCGTAGGGACGGCGCCGCACCGCTTCGGTCAGCTGCCCTCCTTCTTCGAAGCCGACGTATCCCGGAGGTGCGCCGACCAGGCGGGCGACGGTGTGCTTCTCCATATACTCGGACATGTCGATGCGGATCATCGACGCTTCGTCATCGAAGAGGAACTCTGCCAAGGCCCGCGCCAACTCGGTCTTGCCGACTCCTGTCGGCCCCATGAAAATGAACGAGCCGATCGGCCGATTGGGATCTTTGATGCCGGCGCGGGCGCGAATCACCGCGTCCGCGACAGCGACGACCGCCTCGTCCTGCCCGATCACCCGCTTGTGCAGGTGCTCTTCGAGGTGGGTCAGCTTCTCGAGCTCGCCTTCCATCAACTTGGCCACCGGCACACCGGTCCACCGCGCCACCACCTCGGCGATGTCGTCCTCGTCGACCTCTTCTTTCAGCAGCGCCCCCGCCTCGTTCTGTTGCGCCGCGGCGAGCTGGCGCTCGAGCTCGGCCAAGGTGCCGTACTTAAGCTCGGCGACGCGATTGAGGTCGTACTGCCGCTCGGCCTTCTCGATCTCGAGACGGGTCTGTTCGATCTGCTGGCGCACCTCGCGCTCGCGACCGATCGCCGACTTCTCGACTTCCCACTGGCTGCGCAAGCGATCGGCTTCGGACTTGAGGTCGGCGAGCTCCTTCTCGAGCTTCTGCAGCCGTTCGCGCGAGGGCTTGTCGGTTTCCTTGCGCAGCGCTTCACGTTCGATCTCGAGCTGCATGACTCGGCGCGAGGCCTCGTCGAGCTCGGCCGGCATCGAGTCGATCTCGGTGCGCAGCTTCGCCGCCGCCTCATCGACCAGATCGATCGCCTTGTCCGGCAAGAAGCGGTCGGTGATGTAACGATGCGACAGCACCGCTGCGGTCACCAGTGCCGCGTCCTTGATGCGCACGCCGTGATGCAGCTCATAGCGCTCGCGCAGTCCGCGCAGGATCGAAATGGTATCTTCGACGGTCGGCTGGCCGACCAGCACCGGCTGGAAGCGGCGCTCGAGCGCGGCGTCCTTCTCGATGTGCTTGCGGTACTCGTCGAGAGTCGTCGCGCCGATGCAATGGAGCTCGCCGCGGGCGAGCATCGGCTTGAGCAGGTTGCTTGCATCCATCGCGCCCTCGGCGGCGCCGGCGCCGACGACGGTATGGAGCTCGTCGATGAACAGCACCACGCTGCCGGCAGCATCGGTAACTTCTTTCAAGACCGCCTTGAGTCGCTCTTCGAATTCGCCGCGGAACTTCGCTCCCGCGACCAGCGCTCCCATGTCGAGGGCGATGATCTTGCGATCCTTCAAACCCTCAGGGACGTCCTTGCGGATCACCCGCTGCGCCAAGCCTTCGACGATCGCGGTCTTGCCGACGCCCGGCTCGCCGATCAGCACCGGATTGTTCTTGGTGCGGCGCGACAGCACCTGGATCACCCTGCGGATCTCCTCGTCGCGCCCGATCACCGGATCGAGCTTGCCCTGCGCCGCGAGCTTGGTCAGATCGCGGCCGTACTTTTCGAGCGCTTGGTAGGTCGCTTCGGGATTGGCGCTGGTGACGCGCTGGCCGCCGCGGATCTTCTGCAGCCCCTGCATCAGCGACTCGCGGCTGACGCCGGACTCCTTGAGGGCCCGGCCGGTCGCGCCGCGGTCTTCGCTCATCGCCAGCAACACGTGCTCGACGCTGACGTATTCGTCTTTCAGATTTTTGGCTTCATCCTCGGCCTTGGTCAGCATTTGGCCGAGTCGTTGGGTCAGATAGATTTGATCGGGGGAGGCGGCTGAGCCGGTGACCTGAGGTAGGCGGTCGAGCTCTTTGGTCAGCCGTTGCTTGAGGCTTTCCACATTGACGCCGGTGGCCGTCAGGAAGGCTTGCGCCAGACCGTCGGCCGGAGTCAGCAGCGCCAGCAACAGGTGCTCGACGTCGACTCCTTGGTGATTGCGACGAGCGGCGAGGCTCTGAGCTTCGCGCAATCCCTGCTGCGTCTGTTCGGTGAAGCGATTGATGTCCATGAGTCCTCCGATGGCGGGCCAAGCTAACCATCAATCGCAAGCCGGCAAGTTTTACTCGGGCTCTTCGGGCGGCTCCGGCGGCTCGAGCGCTTCGAGGCGCTGGCGCAACCTTTTGACCTCGGCCTCGAGCGCGTCCAGGCGCAGCGTCAAAGTCGCCAGTCGGCTTTGTCCGGCGACGGTGGCGGTCTCTTCGACCGCGCCGCTCGGCATGTCGATCGGATGAAGGTTGGGGCAGAGCAGCTGAGCGAAACGTTCCGCTCGCGATCCCGGCGATGGCGGTAGACGCTCGACGTAGGCGTTCTCGATCAACGGCGCGAGCACCTCGATCATCTTGTCGAGCGATTCGACGGCGAGCATCCGGCCGACGTGGGTACGCAGCTCGCCGAGCGTCTGCGGGCCGCGCATCATCAGCTCGGCGAGCGTCGCCAGGGCGAGGGCGTCGAGGCCGAGACACTCCTTGCCGATATGGATGTACTTTTCGACGCGGCTGTTGCCGGGGAACACCTTGCGGGCGAGATACTTGCGCTCGAGCCCGGCGAGCGCTTTGGCGACCTCGACCTCGTCGAGATTCAACACCGGCTCGCGGTTGCTCTTCTGATTGGCGGCATTGATCGCCGCGTTGAGGGTCAGCGGGTAGCCGTCGGGTGTGGTCAGCGCCTTTTCGATCAAAACCCCGAGCAGGCGAGCCTCGTAAGGCTCGAGCTGGATCTCACGCTTCATGTCAGCCCTATGAATTAGGCTTGCATCGAGCGCAAGTAGTGAGGCAGCAATGCCCGGATGAAGCATCCCCGCCGCCTGTTTCGTGACGCCATCAG
>DASPMH010000404.1:0-2786 GCA_035627175.1 Terriglobales bacterium
GCGCAGCGTGCTCAGCCAGCGCGGGCTCGACGTCAACGGCCTGACCGACAATCAGCTGAGCGACAATCAGTTCTGGATCCTGTTCCCCAACTTCTTCATGACGATCCATGCCGGCGAAGCTACCGTGATCGTCGCCCAGCCGCACGCCGATGGCGACCCGAATCATTGCTACTGGCACGTCATGAACCTGCAGTGGTTCCCGTCTGAAGAGCGTGCCGCCAAGCGCCAGCCCTTGCTGGAGGTGCCGGCGGGCGAGCACTTCGAGTACTTCCTCGCGCTCGAGCAGGACTACGTACAAATGGAGCGACAGCAGCGCGGCCTGCGTCAGAGCACGCAGCCGTTCCTCTCGCTCACCAAGCAGGAAGTGCGCCTGGCCCACTTCCACGCGGCGCTCGATAGCTGGGTCGAAGCGCACTGACCGATCAACGCATCACATCTTTGGATCGAAAGAGAGAACGCATGGAAATCGTGACCGCCACCGCCACCAGCTCGGCCATGGGCCCGCTTCGCACGATCGTCGAAAACTTCGTCCAGGCTCAGGGCGCGGTGCTGGCCAAGGGCGTCAACGCGCCTTCCGATTGGGCGCCGATGGCCCAGTACCTCGACGTCGACCGCTTCAAGCGGGTGGGCGCTTATCTCGAAGAGCTTAGCTACGAGGACTACTGCAAGTTCCTGACGGGCTGGGCTGCCGGGGGGACGCGTTTCGAGATGACCGAGTTCCATTCGACGGAGGTAGGCAACACCCTCTTCCAGGAGATCGAGGAACGCCACTACCGCGGCGATACCTTCATCAAGAAGAATGTCATCGCGGTGTACCGCTTCAACTCGGACAACAAGATCTATCACCTCGATATTTATGAACAGGCGAAAGAGTCCGGCCGTTGGATTGCCGAGGCGGCCGAAGCCGCAATGGCTTCTTAGGCTAGCGCGCGGATGTTGTCAGGTCCGGGTAGCGGGCAAGCCGCCTTGGCAAGAGGGATCCCCCTCGCAGAGGAGCCGGGGCTTGGCGGGTGACGCTGCCTTCGTTCCTGCGCGAGGTGACTCAAGCCTGGCCTGACAATGAAGCTCTGGTGCTGCATCACGCTGACGGATCCGTGGCGCGCTGGACTTATAGGGAGCTTTGGCAGCGCTCCAATCGGATCGCCCAGGCGCTCGTTGCGAGCGGAGTCGACAAGGGCACACCCGTCGGCATTTTGATGACCAATCGGCCTGAATGGATCGCCGCCTGCTTCATTAAAACCGGCGGGGCGAACGTCTCTCCGGTAGAAGTCGGTTGGGAGCTCGGCTCCTATCCCGGGGTGAAGCTCTGCAAGACGACTGGGGTGCCGCACACCCTATTGGGCGAGATGGTGGTGAGTCTGATCGTCCCCGGAGGCGGCGAGAGCCCGCGCGAAGCGGAGGTGATCGCTTGGCTCAAGACCCGGCTCGCCCAGTTACAAGGTTCCGCGCAAGATCCTGTTCGTGAGCGAGGCCGACCTCGATCTTACCGGCACCGCGAAGATCAAGCCGGCCGATGCTCGCGCCGCGGCGATAAGGTTGCTGAAGCAGATATCCGTCTACCTCCTTAATAAGAATGACGGATGACATTTAGCATTGTCTCTCCCGATGCGGCGGTGTAGCCAAGCCCCGGCGTTGGAGAGGACCGACATGAACGTGCAAACCGCCGTAAAGCCATTCGCTGAGATCGAGTTCGAAGGTCTCAACTGGAAGATTCCGACCGATCGCTACACCTCTGTCGAGATCCAGCAGCAAGAGCGCGAGCTGGTCTGGAACAAGGTCTGGCAAGTGGTTGGCCGCGCCGACGAACTCCCGGAGAGCGGCGACTGGAAGGTCTACAAAATCTTTGACCAGTCCTTCGTGATCGTGCGCGGCAAGGACGGCCAGCTTCGCGGCTTCGTCAATTCATGCCGGCACCGCGGCAACATCCTCTGCGCAGAGAGCAAGGGGCATTCGGGCCGGTTCACGTGCCCTTACCACCTGTGGACATACGGCCTCGACGGCCGGCTGCTGGCGGTCGCCCGGCCCGATCTCGTCGGCGACATCGACAAAGGTGAGCACGGACTCGTCGAAGTGCCGGTCGACACCTTCGCCGGGTTCATCTTCCTCAATCCCGACCGGAAGGCCGGGCCGCTCAAGGATTTCCTCGGGGCGGAGGTGGTAGAGCGCCTCGGCGCCTATAAGCTCGATGAGATGACGCCCGTCGGCATGGACGTGCGCGAGGCGCTCGACTGCAACTGGAAGGTGGTGATCGATGCCTTCTCGGAAGGCTATCACATCATCGGTGTGCACCCGGAGCTGCTCTCGGTCATCGATCTCGAGGCGGGCAACAGCCAGCACGGCTTCTTTGGCGACCATGGCATGGCGGCCTCCCCCTTCGAGGTGAAGAATGCCGCGGCATGCAGCCTGGAAGAGCAGATCGAAGGCGTCCGCAACCTGCCGGGGACCTTCCCGACAGTAGCCGAGGTCCTGCCTCGCTTCGAGGAACTTGTAGCCGCTCACCGGGATGCGGCGGGAGCGTTGGTGCTGCCCGAGGGAACCACGATCCGAACCCTGCTTCAGCAGGCGACTCGGGAAACTCTGACCGGCAAGGGCCTGGACGTGTCAGGGCTTTCCGACGACCAGATGAGCGACAACCAGGGATGGTTCCTGTTCCCGAACTTCTTCATGACCATCCGCGCCGGAGAAGCGACGACCATTCTCGCCTACCCGCACCCGAGCGGCGATCCCAACAAATGCATCTGGCATGTCACGGCCTACATGTGGCTTCCCGAGGCGGTCCGCGCTCA
>DASPMH010000405.1:0-2470 GCA_035627175.1 Terriglobales bacterium
GTCTACCGACGGCAGCTACACTCGCCGCAGCGGAGCCATCGCGTAGACGCCGGGCAGCGATCGTGTATAGGGAGCCGCGGCGGAACACGATGAAGGGGGCGGTGCGGAGAGACGGCGGGTCGGCGCGGAGCACAACGGGGCACTCGCCCGCCCAGGCCCAGCTTGCGCGCATCGAGATTTTTGGGGCGACCTGGCTGGCCTACGTCGGCTTCTACTTTTGTCGCAAGCCTTTTTCGGTTGCCAAAGGGACGATCGGCAGCGAGCTGCAGCTCGACGCCTCGCACTTGGGGACGATAGGCGCAGCCTACCTGATCGCCTACGCCGCCGGTCAGTTTCTCGCCGGCACACTGGGTAGCCGCCTCGGCCCGCGCCGGTTGCTGCTCGCGGGCATGGCCTTGGCGATCGCTGCGACCGCGGGCTTCGCTTCGGGTAGCGGCCTCAGTGTCTGGATGCTGCTCAACGGTCTCGGCCAAGCGGTCGGATGGCCCGCCGGCGTGGCGCTGATGGCCGCCTGGTTCAGTCATGCCGAACGCGGGCGGGTGATGGGCTTGTGGGCCACCAATTTTCAGGTCGGCAGCCTGGTCGCCACCTTCGTCGTGGCGGCGGTGCTGGTGCGCTGGGGGTGGCAGGCAACGTTCTACACCGGCGCGGCGGTGCTGGCCGCTGTCTGGCTGTTCAACTTGACCGTATTGCGCGAGCGTCCCGAAGACGTCGGCTTGCCGGTGCCCTGTGACACCGCGGCGGCGGGCGGACCGGTTGCGGCGGCGCATTGGACGCGCGGCTTGATGATCGATGTCGCGCTGATTGGCACCTTCTATTTTTTCATCAAATTCATTCGCTACGCCCTGTGGTCGTGGGTGCCGTATTTCCTCCAACACAACTACGGCTTGCGCAGCGACGACGCCGGATACTTCTCGACGCTGTTCGATATCGCCGGTATCCCAGGAGTGGTGGTCACCGGCTGGATCAGCGATCACTTCTTTCGCGGCCGGCGCGCCGCGGCGAGCTTGCTGATGATGCTGTTGCTGTTTGCCAGCTGCGGTTTGTTGCTCGCCTTCGGCGGCACCAGTCTGACGATCTTCGCCGTTTGCCTGGTGCTGGTGGGCTTCACCCTCTACGGTCCGGACGCATTGATGACCGGTGCGGCGGCGATGGATCTCGGCGACCGCCGCATGACCTTGCGGGTCACCGGCGTGATCGCCGCGTGCGGCGCCTGCGGTCCGATCGTGCAAGAGCTGGTCATCGGCCGGCTCTACGACAGTCACAGCGGCGACCTGCGCATCATCTTCGCGCTCCTGTTCGGCTCGGCGGCCCTGAGCGCCCTGGCGCTGACCGCCCGAGTGCAACGCGAACGCCGCAGTCATGCACAAAGGGGATGACCCCCATTTTCCGTAACGGAAAAGGGGGCATCCCCTTTTTCACACCTGCGCCACGGCAAAAGCGGGCAAGAGCTAGATTGCGCGGTGTTGCTCGATTGGTGGCGAGTCATGGCGTGGCGCTTGCACCGCGGTCGCCAGGAGTTTGACCCATGGCCGCTACCTGGAATCCGGTACTCGTCATCGATGACCAACCCGACCTGCGCACTAGTCTCGCCGACTTCATCCGCGACCACGGTTACGGTGTCGAAACCGCGGCAAACGGCTGGGAAGCTTTGCAGAAGCTGCGGGCGGGGCTGCGACCGTGCATCATTGTCATGGACCTGATGATGCCAGAGATGAACGGCTTCATGTTCCGAACGCAACAGATGCTCGACCCGCAGCTGGCCAACATTCCCGTCGTGGCGCATTCCGGCGTGCGTGAGTTGAGCCGCTATGCCCAATTGCTCGAGGCGAATGCCTACATCGAGAAGCCGGCTGAGCTCGAGTATGTGATGTCGGTGATCCGCAAACATTGCTTGAAATCGTGACGCGCCCAGCAAACTGAGCGTCCCCGCGGATCTTCTCGCGGCGCAGTCTGAGCTTCGCCAATCAACGGTCAACCGCGATCGCCTCGCCAGGCTTGGTCTCGGCCGGAGTCGTTGGCAACCAGGGCGCGAGCGCTTGCAGCTAATGTTCCACCACGACTTGTGGTAGTTAGCGCGCCGCCCGACCATACCGCGAGGATATCCTTTTGCCCAAGCTCCGCCTGCTATCGCCGATTGTCTGGTCGCTATTCTTCTGCTTGTGCTTTGCGGTGCAGGCGCAGGATTCGACCGCAACCGCCACTGTCGCCCCGACGCCGGCACCGCTGAATGTAGTGGTTCGCCGTGTGGTCACCTTGCGGGGCGACGATTTGGCGGATGGGCGCGGGTGTCTATCGGCCCACACTTCGGGGAGCTCTGACGCCGCATCCGTGACCTTCGATCTCGAAGTCGATCCTGACCGCTTCACCATCGAGAATTGCGCTCTCCACCCCGATCTTATCGGCATCGGCAAAAGTCTTTCCCAAGAGCCGCTCGCGCCGGGACAACAGCGCCTGACCATCGCCGGGA
>DASPMH010000406.1:0-7001 GCA_035627175.1 Terriglobales bacterium
AAGGAAGTCATCAACGGGCTGCGCTTCTTCCGCGTCGAGAGCTATTCGGGTGCGCCCGGCAAGGCCTCGCCCGAGCTCGGCGAGAAGATCCTCGAGACGCTGGCGCGGCAGGCGGCGCAGGCGATGTGCGAAGTGTTCGAGGGCACTCTGCCGCGCGAGCAGTGGCACTCGCCGCTGTGGTCGAAGCGCTTTTGGTTCATCAACCCGCTGATCGTGCGCTTCGTCAATCGCGTGCTGCAGGTCCCTCGCGGCGTCGCTTGAAACCGTGAAGCGATCCTTCCCGGAAGGCTTTCTCTGGGGCACGGCCTGCGCCGGGCACCAGGTCGAAGGCAACAACACCGCCAGCAACTGGTGGGCGTGGGAGCAGCTCGGGCTGGTCAACGACGGCAGCAAGAGCGGCCGCGCCTGCGACTACTGGAATCGCTACGCCGAGGATCATGCCTTGATGCAGCAGCACGGGCACAGCGTCTTTCGGCTCGGCGTCGAGTGGGCGCGTTGCGAGCCGGAGGCGGGCAGATGCGACGAGTCCGCGCTCGCGCACTACCGGGCGATGCTCGAGGACGTGCAGCGGCGCGGTATGCGTGTCTGCCTGACACTGAATCACTGGGTCATACCGCAATGGCTCGCCGCCGAAGGTGGCTGGTTGAGCCCGCGGGCGCTGGCGCATTGGGAGAGGTTCGTCGAGCGCATCGCCGTGGGGCTCGGCGAGCTGGTCGATCTGTGGACCACCCTCAACGAGCCGATGGTGCCGGTGCTTGCCGGCTATCTCGCCGGCTACCACCCGCCGGGCGAGCGCAATCCGATTGCCGCAGCGCGGGTGTTCACTCAGTTGCTGCATGCCCATGCGCGCGCCTACCACCTGCTGCACGCGCGCGCGCCGAAGAGCGCCAACGGCGGTCCGCTGCAGGTGGGAGTGGCGACGGCGTACCAGGCGGTCGATCCGTATCACCCGCACGGCGCGCTGCGCTGGTTGGAGATTGCGGTGGCTCGGGCGATTCGGCGGTTCAGCTTCGAGGCCTGGGATCGGAGCTTGCTCAGCGGACGAGTCGCCGCGCCCTACGGCTACGGACAGGAAGTGCCCGGACTGCGCGGCTCGCTCGATTGGGTCGGGGTCAACTACTACATGCGCATCAGCGCGCGGCTCGGGCTGGGGACGTTGTCGAACATCAAGGCCGGGGGTTACTCGGTACCGCCGGGGATCGAGACCACCGAGATGGGATGGCAGGTGTATCCGCCTGGGTTCTACCAGGTGCTGATGGAAGTGGCGCGGCGGTTTCACAAGCCGATCTATGTCACCGAGAACGGCTGTTGCGATTCCGGCGATGAGCTGCGGCGGCGGTATCTGCTGAGTCATCTGGCACAGGTGCAGCGGGCGATCGGCGACGGCGCCGACGTGCGTGGTTACATGCTGTGGACCTTCGTCGACAACTTCGAGTGGCGCGAGGGGTTCGCCAAGAAGTTCGGCCTGATCGCAGTCGACGCGCAGGATCCGGAGCTGCGGCGGGTGCCGCGGCCGAGTGCGGAGATGTATCGCGAGGTGATCGCGGCGAACGGGGTGACGGAGGAGATCGTCGCGAGGTATGCCTCAGGCGCTCTCGCTGAAGTGTAGCCGCGCGCGCTAGAGGTTATCTCAGAACTTGGGAGACACCATCCGGTCCCCTCCCCCGTGAGCACTTCTGCGAACGGGGAAGGGGACCGAAGAGCGCGCTGGCCGCCGTCTAGCGACGGCGGCCACATTCGAACGGTTAAGGGAGCTCCATGGTGGGGAGGCAGAGCTCCATTTCCTTGACGGTGTCGAGTTGCTGCGGGCCAAATTGGTCATTGCTGTCGGCGGCGGTGATGCGGCTGTGACGAAGCTGGGCCGGGTCGATCTTGCTGCCGCGGTCGCCGGCGATGGCGGCACCGCAGCCGGATTGGACGATGAAATTGCGCGCCAGCTTGGCTTGGTAGCAGAGCAGACGTCGATCCGAATTCTCGACCGTCGCCGGCGTGATCGTCTTCGGAGTGCCCTCGGTGTCGCCCTTGAGGAAGACCGGCGCACCGTTCTTCGCCGCGGGTAGGCAGTATTTGGTGATGCGGCGGAGATCGTAACGACGAGTCGCACCCGCGTCGAAATCGTCGGCGAGCTCGACCTGCGTACCGCGCGGCAGCTTGGCGAGCGCGCGCGCTTTGTAACAGACGAAATGATCGACCTCGTGGCTAGCCGCGTCGGGTGCAGCTGGGCTCGAGGAGAAGTCGAAGCTCGCCGGCACCAGCAGGCTGACCGGCTTGCCGAGCTCGATCGACACACTGTTGCAGCTGTTGACCACCTGTCGCTCGACCGCGAGCGCCGAGCGGCGGCTGCTCAGCTTGTACTCGACCAAGTGCGTCGCTACGTCGCCGGCGCTGTCGCCGTTGAGCTCGACCGGCACACCGAGCTGCAGCGTCTTGGTGACGTCGTACTCGGCACTGCCGAAGCTGTCGCTCAGCTCGACCGGCCCGAACGGCATCAGCTTCGCCGCGCCCTTGGTGGTCTTGGTCTTGAAGAGCTTGAACGGATCGCCCTCGCCGAGGGCATCGACTGCAGCGGTCACCTCGAACACCTCACCGCCGTAATCGACGACGAACAGGTTGCCGGCGGGGTCTTCGCCGAACGACGAGATCAAATCGATCGAGCCGAGGTCGGTGACGATGGCATCGGTCAGATCGACAAAATCGGTGTAGTTCCCGCCGTCGAATTCGGCCGGCGAAGAGCCATCGAAGCGCAGGGTCCAGACGCGGCTGTTGGAGAAGTCGGCAAAGAGGTAGCGACCTTGTAGGGCCGCAATCGGGCCGCGGTAGACGTAGCCACCGGTGACCGTCGAGCCTTGTAGCGCACCGCCGCCGTGGCTGTACTCGTAAACCGGGTCGATCGCACCGGATGGCCGCGGCCCGCCGACGCCGCCCGGAGTGGCGATCGTGCCTTCGCGCAGGCGCCAACCGTAGTTCTCGCCGCCGCCGCTGGCGGCTGGCTGGAAGTCGACCTCTTCGATCACGCCCTGGCCGACATCGCCGATCCACAGATCGCCGGTGAGACGATCGAAGCTGGCACGCCAGGGGTTGCGCAGGCCGAAGGCCCAGATCTCGTCGTCGCCTGCCTCGCCGACGAAAGGATTCAAAGGAGGAATGGCATAGTTGCGTAAAGGATCGGCGGGGAAGTCGTCGTCTGCGACATCGATGCGCAGCATCTTGCCGAGCAGGTTCTCGGTCAGGTCCTGAGCATTGCCCCCGGGCTCGGTGTGACCGGTGCCGCTATCGTTGCCGGCGCCGCCGTCGCCGGTGGCGATGTAGAGAAAGCCATCGGGGCCGAAGCCGATCCAGCCGCCGTTATGGTTCGACTGGGGCTGAGCGAAGCTGAGCAGTTGCAGGGCACTGCCGCTGTCGGCGACGTTGGGATTGGCCGAGACGGTATAGCGCGCGATGACGGTTCGGCCGTCCGGCTGCGCCGTGTAGTTGACGTAGAAGAAGCCGTTGGTGGCGTAGCTCGGGTCGAAGGCGAGGCCCAGCAGGCCGCGCTCGCCGCCGGTGCTGACACCGGGGACAGACAGGAACGGTGTCGCGTCGAGGGTGCCGGTATCGCGATGCAAGATCAGGATGCGGGCATTGTTCTGCTCGACGATGAAGAGGCGGTTCATGTCGCCCGGAGGAGCGGTGACGAAGACCGGCGCGTCGAGCCCCGCGGCGATGCGTTCGGCGTGGACGATCAGTTGAGCCGTCGCGGTGGTGGCGTGACAGGCGAGGAGGATGGCGAGGGCGAGGATTGCGTTGGTCATGGGATACTCCGGACTTCACGACTAGCCCCAGCCTCGGATGCGAACAAGCAGGCGCCTCCCCAATGGGATTTCCTGCCACGCTTGCGGATCCCTGGGTTGCGGTTGTGGCGGCGGCGGGGTTCGATGACGAGTCATGAGAGCGATCGCGGTCAATTCTGAGACACGCAGGCTTGGCTTGATCGAGGTCCCCGAGCCGCGCATCGAGTCGCCGGAGCAGGTGATGCTGCGGGTGCTCGACGTCGGTATCTGCGGCACCGATCGGGAGATCGCTTCCTTTCATTACGGAACGCCGCCGCCAGGCGAGGCGGCACTGATCATCGGGCATGAGTCGCTGGCGGAGGTCGTCGCGGTCGGCAGCGGAGTCAGTCGGGTCGCGGTTGGCGATCTGGTGGTGCCGTCGGTGCGACGTCCGTGCCCGCACGACAGCTGCACCGCCTGCCGCGCCGAGCGGCAGGACTTCTGTTACACTGGCGACTTTCGCGAACGGGGCATCAAGGAGCTGCCGGGATTTCTCAGCGAGCTGGCCGTCGAGCACGAGAGCTACCTCAACGTCGTGCCGCGGCAACTGGCTGAGATCGGAGTGCTAGTCGAGCCGCTGACGATTGCCGAGAAGGCGCTCGCCGAGGTGGCGCAGGTGCAGAAGCGGTTGCCGTGGTCGTGCGCCGCTGAGCATCACAAGCAGTGGGGCCATTGTCATACCGCACTGGTGCTCGGCGCCGGACCGGTCGGCCTCTTGGGTGCGATGGCGCTCGCGGCGGCCGATTTCGATGTCTTCGTCTATTCGCGCGAAGGCGGCGACAGCGCCCAGGCGCAGCTGATCGCCCAGATGGGGGCGCGCTATCTTTCGTCGCAGGACACATCCGTCGACCAGCTGAGTGAAGTGATCGGACAGATCGATCTGATCTACGAAGCGACCGGCGCGTCGGCGCTGTCGTTCGACGTGATGCGGGTGTTGGGTACCAACGGCATCTTCGTTTTCACCGGCGTGCCGGGGCGCAAGGGTCCGGTGAAGATCGATACCGACTTGATCATGCGCAACCTGGTGCTGAAGAATCAGATCGTCTTCGGCACGGTCAATGCGGCGAGGCAGTCGTTCGAGGACGCGATTCGCGACCTGGGGACGCTGGCGCAGCGTTGGCCGGAGGCAGTGCGCGGGCTGATCACCGGGCGGTATGCGTTGGAGGAGGTTGACGGGCTGCTGCTCGGGGAGGCTCAGGGGATCAAGAATGTGATTCGCCTGACCTCCCCCTTGCCCCCTCCTTGGAAAGGAGGGGGTGGTGCGTGTTAACAACGCCGCCAAACCGGAGGAGTGGAGATGGGTTTTCAGTTCCCGCAGGGTTTCGTCTGGGGTACCGCCACTGCCGCGCATCAGGTCGAGGGCAACAACACCAACTCCGATTTCTGGCTGCTGGAGCATACTCCCGGCACCTTGTTCGCCGAGCCTTCCGGCGATGCCTGCGATCACTTCCACCGCTACCCGCAAGACATCGCGCTACTGAAGCAGCTCGGCTTCGGCTCCTACCGCTTCTCGCTCGAATGGGCGCGCATCGAGCCAGCGGCAGGCCACTTCTCCATCGCGGCGCTCGACCACTACCGCCGCATGCTCGCCTGCTGCCACGAGCACGGCCTGCTGCCGTGCGTCACCTTCCATCACTTCACCTCGCCGCTGTGGTTCACCGCCGACGGCGGCTGGGAGGACCCGAAGAACGTCGATCGCTTTCTGCGCTTCTGCGAGCGGGCGGTGGCGCACCTCGGTGATCTGATCGGCCTCGGCTGCACCATCAACGAGGCCAACCTGATGGCGCTGCTCGCAGTGACCGGCGTGCTGCCGCGCCGCGGGCTGAAGTCGGTGGCGAAGTTCGTCGAGGAAGCGGCGGGCCACGCCGGCAGCAGCCTCGAGCGCTTCGGCCCGTTCTTCATCGGGGAGCCGTTTCGCGCCCGCGAGGTTGCGCTGGCGGCGCATGTCCGTGCCCGCGAGGTGATCAAGTCAGGGCGCGGGCAATTCCCGGTCGGGGTGACGCTGGCGATGTCCGACTTCCAAGCGCTACCGGGCGGCGAAGCAATCTGCGCCCAAGCCGCCGCGGATGCCTACGATCCCTTCCTCGAGGCAGCGCAGCAGGACGACTTCATCGGAGTGCAAACCTATTCGCGCAACCGCTTCGATGCCAACGGGCCGGTCGGACCGGAAGAGGGCGTGCCGACGTTGATCATGGGCTACGAGTTCTGGCCGGAGGCGCTCGGCGGCACGATTCGTTACGCCGCCCAACGGGCGCGGGTGCCGATTTACGTCACCGAGAACGGCATCGGTACCACCGACGACCAGCAGCGCATCGAATACGAGAAGCGCGCCCTAGCGGCGATGGTGCAGTGCATGCGCGACGGTATCGACATCCGCGGCTACTACTACTGGTCGCTGATGGACAACTTCGAATGGCTATTCGGCTACGGCCCGCAGTTCGGCCTGATCGCCGTCGACCGCCGCACCCAGCTGCGCACCCCGAAGCCGAGCGCCTACTGGCTCGGCCAGATCGCCCGCAACAACGCCCTCGAATCCACCTGATCCGATTGTAGCGTGCGCTCGGAGAGCGCACGCTCAAAGGATTCGTTCATGCGTGCCACAGGGTGTAGGCGCCGATGGCGATGAAGCCGGTGCCGGCGATGTATTGCAGGGTGCGCGCGCTGACGTATTGGCTGACTGCGGCTCCCGCGATCACGCCGATCGCGCTGCTGAGGATCAGAGCCATCGCTGCGCCGGCGAAGACCGTCCATTTGCTGGCGTCGCGGTCGGCGGCGAACAGCATCGTCGCGAGCTGCGTCTTGTCGCCGAGCTCGGCGATGAAGACGCTGGCGAAGACAGTCGCCAGCAGGCGCAGGTCCATCGCTCATCTACCTTCGAAGACCGGCTTGCGCTTTTCGAGGAAGGCACGCGGACCTTCTTTGGCGTCGCGGCTACCGAACACCGGTAGGCCGATCCCCATTTCGATATCGAAGGCTTCCTTTTCCGGCATGGCGAAGGTCTGGCGGACGGATGCGAGAATCGCGCGCACCGCCAGCGGGCCGTTCTCGGCGATGGTGCGGGCCAGCTCGCGCGCGCCTTCGATTGCCGGGCCGTCGACCAGGCGGTTGACCAGGCCGAGATCATAGGCGCGCTGCGCCGTGATCGGATCGCCGGTCAGCGCCAGCTCCATCGCCAGCGTCCGCGGCAGCAGG
>DASPMH010000407.1:0-4950 GCA_035627175.1 Terriglobales bacterium
GGGGCTGGCTGCTGGTCGAGATCGGCTCCGATCAGCAAGACGCGGTGCTCGCTTTGTGCGACAGTAGCTGGCGCGAGCCGACCGTGCGACGAGACGTTCAGGGTTTGCCGCGGATTCTGATGGCGCAACGATCGCATCGGCAAAGCTAGGGAGAGCGGGGGATGGACAAGATTTTGATTCAAGGCGGCCGGCCGTTACGTGGCACGGTGCAGATCGATGGCGCCAAGAACGCGGCTCTGCCGATCCTGCTGGCAGCACTGCTGACCCCGGCGCGCTGCACCTTCCGCAATGTCCCCAACGTCGTCGACGTTCGCACTACGCTGCGTCTGCTCGCCGAGCTCGGCGCGACGGTCGAGCGGGAAGGGGATGTGGTGACGATCGAGGCGGCCGATCTCAATCGGCTCGAGGCGTCCTATGAGCTGGTCAAGACCATGCGCGCCTCGTTTCTCGTCCTCGGTCCTCTGCTGGCGCGCTTCCGCCAAGCGCGGGTGTCGACGCCCGGCGGTTGTGCCATCGGCGGCCGGCCGGTCAATCTCCATATCGAAGGCCTGCAGCGACTCGGCGCTGAGGTGGCGCTCGAGCACGGCTACGTTTCGGCCCGCGCCGAGCAGCTGCGTGGCGCGCAGATCGTCCTCGACTTCCCTTCGGTCGGCGCGACCGAGCATCTGATGATGGTTGCGGCGCTGGCACGCGGCACGACCACCATCGAGCAGGCCGCGCGCGAGCCGGAAGTGGTCGATCTCGCCGGTGCGCTGAGCTCGATGGGGGCTCGCATCGAGGGCGCCGGCGAGGACGTCATCACCATCGAAGGGGTCGAGCAGCTGCACGGCACGGACTACACCGTCATTCCCGATCGCATCGAAGCGGGGACGTTCATGATGGCTGCCGCCGTCACCGGCGGCGACATCGACGTCCGCGGCGCGCGCGCCGAGCATCTCGAGCCGGTCAGCTTCAAGCTGCGCGAAGCGGGAGTCGTGCTGCAGGAGCATGCCGAGGGCATCCGGGTCATCGGCGACGGGCGGCTGCGCAGTGTCGACGTGCGCACCATGCCCTATCCGGGGTTCCCGACCGATTTGCAGGCGCAGATGATGGCCGTGATGACGCTCGCTAGCGGCAGCAGCGTCATCTCGGAGACCATCTTCGAGAATCGCTTCATGCACGTCTACGAGTTGATCCGCATGGGAGCCGACATCAAAGTCGAGGGCCACAACGCCTTGGTTCGCGGCGTCGAGCATCTCAGCGGCGCGCCAGTAATGGCGACCGATCTGCGCGCCAGCGTCAGCCTGATCCTTGCCGCCCTTGCCGCGCGTGGCACCAGCGAAGTGTCGCGCGTCTATCACCTCGATCGCGGCTACGCCGGCATCGAGAAGAAGCTCTCGGCGCTCGGCGCCGAAATCGCCCGAGTCAAAGCCTGACCTGTTGCTCCCGGAGATCGACCAGCGAATGAAGAAGCAGAGCCACGATTTGATCCGTATCCTCTCTACCCGGCAGGCGGACTTCGCCGAGCAATTCGCCGCTATTCGCGAGCGCGGGGCACAGACCAACGAAGCCGCCGACAGCGCCGCCCGTGCCATTGTCAAAGCGGTGCGCGAGCGTGGCGACGCTGCCGTCATCGAAATGACTGCACGCTTCGACAAGGTGAAGCTGAAGCCCGCCGAGCTGCGGGTCAGCGACAGCGAGATTCGCGGCGCGACCGCGCGGGTTCCGGCTGAAGCAGTCAAGGCGCTGCGGCTGGCTGCCAAACGCATCGCCGCGTTTCACTCGAAGCAGCGGATGCGCTCTTGGATGTATCGCGACTCCGCCGGTCTGCGCCTCGGCCAGCAGATCACCCCGCTCGAGCGCGTCGGTGTCTACGTCCCCGGCGGGCACGCCGCCTATCCCTCCTCGGTGCTGATGACCGTGGTCCCGGCACGTGTCGCCGGCGTACGCGAAGTGATCATGGTCTCGCCCGCCGGCAAGGACGGCTTGAGCCCGGCGGTGCTGGCGGCGGCGTCGATCGCCGGCGTCGACCAGATCTTCCGCATCGGCGGCGCCCAGGCGGTGGCGGCGCTCGCTTACGGCACGGCGACGATCCCGCGTGTCGATAAGATCGTAGGACCGGGTAACGCCTACGTCCAAGCCGCCAAGAAGCTCGTTTACGGCACCGTCGACATCGACAAGATGGCCGGGCCGAGCGAGGTGCTGGTGATCGCCGACGAGAGCGCCGATCCTACGTTCGTAGCCGCTGACTTGCTCGCCCAAGCCGAGCATGGCAGTGGCGACGAGTGTGCCGTGATGCTCTCGCCTTCCAAACGGATCATCGCCCGGGTCGCCACCGAGCTGGCTGCTCAGCTCGAGGAGCTGCCCAGGCGTGATGCGATCGCCAAGGTCTTGCGCCAGCGCGGCGCACTGATCCAGGTGCGCAACCTCGATGAGGCGGTCGAGGTTGCCGAACAGGTCGCTCCCGAGCACCTCGAGTTGATCGTCCAAGAGCCGCAGCGCTTGGCCGGCCGCATCCGCAACTCCGGGGCCTTGTTTCTTGGCGCGCACGCGCCGGCGCCGCTCGGCGATTATCTCGCCGGTCCGAACCATGTCTTGCCAACCGGCGGCACCGCTCGTTTCTTCTCGCCACTCGGTGTCTACGACTTCGTCAAGCGCACCAGCGTCGTGCAGGCTTCGCCGGCGGGATTGCGCCGGCTCGGTCCGTCGGTGGCAGCATTGGCGCGGCTCGAGGGCTACGATGCGCACGCGGCGGCGGTGGAGAAGCGCTACTTTCAGGCGCGAACCAAGAGGTAAGCGATGGCTCAGGGCACAGGCAATGGGGGGCGGACCGCCAAGGTCAGCCGAACGACCAAAGAGACAGATATCCAGATCGAGCTCGATCTCGACGGCAAAGGTACGGCTGAGGTCGCCACGGGCATTCCCTTCCTCGACCACATGCTCGGCGCGCTGGCTCGCCACGGCTTTCTCGATCTCAAGATACAGGCGCGTGGCGATCTCGAGGTCGACCAGCACCATACTGTCGAAGACGTCGGTCTAGCCCTCGGCCAGGCTTTGCGTGAGGCGCTCGGGGAGAAACGCGGGCTGCGCCGCTTCGGCGATGCCCAATGCCCGCTCGACGAGGCCTTGGTCAACGCGGTGGTGGATCTCAGTGGCCGGCCGTTTCTCGCCTACAATCTCGAGATCAGCCAGACGCGCGTCGGTACGTTCGATACCGAGCTGGTGCACGACTTCATGCTCGCCTTGAGCAACGAGGCCAAGATGAACGTGCATCTGCATCAGGTACAGGGCCGCAACGCGCACCACATCATCGAGGCGGCTTTCAAGGCGCTTGCCCGCGCCCTCGATGCTGCCAAGCAGATCGACCCGCGCGCGGGCGGCGCGGTGCCATCGACCAAGGGAGCCCTTTGACGGCGGCTGACATGGAAATCGCGGTGATCGATTACGGCATGGGCAATCTGCGCTCGGTGCAGAAGGCCTTCGAGCGCGTCGGCTACCAAGCTGTCGTGACTCGCGATGCCGACCGCATCCGCGCCGCCGCCGGCGTGGTGTTGCCTGGCGTCGGTGCTTTCGGCGCCTGTATGGAGAACCTGCGCGCTCATCAGCTCGAGCCAACGGTGCAGCGGGTGGTCGAAGACGGCACGCCGTTCCTCGGCATCTGTCTCGGCATGCAGTTGCTGTTCGAGGAGAGCGAAGAGTTCGGTCCGGTCAAAGGTCTGGGAATCTTGCCGGGTACGGTCAAACGCTTCGAGGCGACAGCGGAGCGCAAGGTGCCGCACATGGGATGGAATCGCATCCAAAAGCGGGCTCCGAGCCGGCATCTCGACGGCATCGAGGACGGTAGCTTCGTGTACTTCGTCCACTCCTACTACGTGGCGCCGCGCGATCCCGAGATCATTGCGGCCAGCACCGATTACGGCTTCGAGTTCACCTCGGCGATCGTGCGCGACAACGTCTTCGCGACGCAGTACCACCCGGAGAAGAGCCAAGCGGTCAGGTTGAAGATACTCGAGAATTTCGGCGCCATTTGCGCTGGTTGAGTTGCGGGTCCTTTTTCACCGCAGAGGCGCTGAGGTTCGCAGAGGTATGCCATGCTGATCATTCCCGCAATCGATTTGAAGGGTGGTAAGTGTGTGCGGCTGCTGCGCGGCGATCTCGATGCCGAGACCGTCTACGGCGACGATCCGCTGGCGATGGGCCGCCGCTGGGTCGACGAAGGTGCCGAGTACCTGCATGTCGTCGATCTCGACGGTGCGGTGCGCGGCGAGCCGATCAACTCGGGCGCTATCGAAGCGCTGGCGCGTCAGCTGCCGATTCCGATCGACGTCGGCGGCGGGATCCGCACCGTCGCGCGCGCTGGTGAGCTGATCGACATGGGTGTCGATCGGGTGATCTTCGGCAGTGCGGCATTGTCGCAGCCCGCGGTTTTGGATGAGGCCGTGCGGCTGTTCCCGGGCAAAATTGCCGTCGGCATCGATGCCCGCGGCGGCAAAGTCGCGGTACAAGGTTGGACCGAAACCAGCACGGTCACAGCACTCGAGCTCGCCCGCAGAGTTGAAGTGCAGGGAGTTGCGCGCATCATCTACACCGACATCAGCCGCGACGGCACCGAGCAAGGCGTCAACATCGCTGCAACGGAGGAGATCGCCGCCGCGGTGCGCATTCCGGTGACAGCATCGGGCGGGGTCGGCTCGCTCGCCGACATCGAGGCGCTAGCGAAAGTGAGCGGCAGGGGCATCGATTCGGTGATCGTCGGCCGAGCCCTCTACAGCGGCGCCGTAAAGCTAGCCGACGCCATCCGTCTCGGCCGCGCCCAAGCCCCGAAGCCCTCAAGCCCCCAACCCCCCAGGCCCAACTGAGGATTTTCCGCGTGCTGACCCGCCGAATCATTCCCTGCCTCGACGTCAAAGATGGCCGCGTCGTCAAAGGCATCAACTTCGTCGGCCTGCGCGACGCCGGCGACCCGGTGGA
>DASPMH010000408.1:0-2351 GCA_035627175.1 Terriglobales bacterium
GCAGCAGCGCGCGCAGCAATGCGGCGCGCAGCAACCGGTTCTCCGGCCGGTCGGTCGTGAAATCGTCGTGCTCGGCAAAGAAACGGTCGGCGCGATGCAGGTTCTGCCGCACCTGCGGAGCGATGAGCAGCTTGCCTCGTAGAGCGAAGAGATTGTCTTGCCGGCTCGCAAAGTCGCTGCGCAGACCGCTCTTGACGATGCGTGAGACCGCACGCAGGAACTCCGCGATGAATACCTCCAGCAGCGGCATGCGCGCGGCCGAGATTTTGGCGTTGTCGGTCTGAACGTGGCGGAAGCCCTGCAAGCAGCAGAGCATCTCGATCAGCAGCTGACGCGCCTCTTGGGCGCTTCCGCCGATGGCCTTGCCGACCTTTGGCAGTACCTCGATCTGAAATCCATCCGGCGCTCGGATCACCCCGACGAAACTGGTGACCTGCACCACGCGGCGTCCCCTGCGCTGGCCGAGGCGCAGCCAGGCAGCCTCTCCTGCCTCGGACGACCGTAGGCACCGGTCCTCGAGCCAGGCGAAGACCCTGCCCGGAATACGATGCACGCCCTCGGAGGGCGCCCGATCCTCTGCGGTCAGGGCGTCGAACTCGTAGATCGTGATGCCGTGCACCGGAGGCCGGACAGTCAGATTGAGAGGGGCTGGTAGATGCCTATGTAGGCATCCGGATTCGAAAACGCGGCTTTCTGCACCGCGTAGCGGCGCTTGGTAGCGTAGCTGTCCAAGCCGTGGTCGCTTCCGAACAGGCGCGCCAGATCGTCCTCATGATCGGCAATCTCGCCTACGAACTGCGCTGCTTCCGGCTTCTGGTTATCGGCAAGGACAAGGCGAATCTTCTGCCAGTCCTCGAAGAAGTACTCTTCGAGCAGCGGCAAGATTCGGGTGCTGAAGACCTGTTGCAAAGCGACCAGCCGTTCGTCGCCATCTGGCACCTTCGCCAGCGGCATGAAGTACGCATGACCGATGCAATGGTCGCGGTCGTACAGAGCCTCCACGCGCTGGTTGATGGCATCGAGCATGCGGGGAACATCGATCACCTGCTCGCCCGAGCTGACTCGCAAGCCGGCGATGGGCGCGCCCGGTTCATCACGGGCATCCGGCATTACGGGTACGAACTCGAAGCGGCGGCGCAGCGCGGTGTCCAAGAGCGCTAGCGATCGGTCTGCCGTGTTCATGGTGCCGATGATGTCGACGTTGGGCGGCACCGAAAAACTTTCGCCCGAGTAGGGCAGCATCACGGATACGGCATTCTCGGCACCGTCGCGCTTGTCGGGTTCGATCAGGGTGATCAGCTCGCCGAAGATCTTACTGATGTTGCCCCGGTTGATCTCGTCGATAACCATCGCAAATGGCTGATCCGGTGCCGACCGGGCGCGGCGACACAACTCCTTGAGGGCACCCGAGCGGACCTCGTAGCGGATCTCACCCGCCTCCGCGTCACCGTCGAGCACCGGGCGCAATCCCTCGACGAACTCCTCGTAGCCGTAGGACTGGTGGAAGGTGACGAAGCTGTAGCGTTGGACTTTGCCGGCAGTGGGAGCGCCGGCCCTGTAGGCGGCGACCGTTTTGATCAGGTCCGCACAGATCTCCTTCCAGTCGCCGGCGAAGTGCCAGAGCGAATCGTGTGTCTTGTCGAACACGGCAGGGGCGAGGCGCGCCTTGATGTTGACGGTCTTGGAATCCTCCACCGTATGGTGTTGCAGCGTTCCCCAGAGCGTTTGCGGGATGTTCTTGTTTTTCCCCTTGGCCGCGACCACGGCCTGAATGAACGGGTGCGCGTGGAGCTGAGCCACCTTGGCCCGCCCACCGAGGTCGTGCAACGCGGCGGCGGCGGCTTCCCACCACGTCAGACCCGCCACGCGGTCGGCGATGAGCTGTCTGCGCCATTCCTCGTCCGACACCGCGGTCATGGCCTGCTCGTAGTCCTTCTTCAGCAGCTTCGACAGCTCGTAGGTCTTCCCCGTACCGGGCGGGCCGTAGTAGATGCGATTGATGGGCTGCCGCGTTTCCTCGGTATCGCTGGCGTTGTCGTCGTCCGCGTCTTCGCCCGGATCGAGCGGGTCGTCACGCAGTTGATCGGGCCACAGTCCAGGCCGCTCGGTTTCGAGCACCAGCCATTCGTCCAGTGATTCACGCTCCGTCGAGAGCGCTGCCTCGATCGTCGCCACGAGGCCATCTGTCAGTGGTGCGCGGTTCAGCTTCGCTACCGGCCCCACGGGTCGTCTCCATGTCAGCTTGCGATCCCGGGTTCCACGGAGGACGCCAAGGACTCCCACCGCGCGCTCACTGCCGGGGTTCTTGCGCCCAAAGCGTACCTGAATGCTCTTGCCCGTGTGCCACCAGT
>DASPMH010000409.1:0-2501 GCA_035627175.1 Terriglobales bacterium
CTCCTTCCCGGTCAGCGAAGATTGGCGCGCGCGTCCTCGGCACCGCTGCCCCGGTCGAGAATCTCAACCTGGACTTTCTTACGCCCGAACTTTTTCGCGGCTCGATCATTCTTCAGGTAGATGTCGAGCTCTCGCCCACGGATCGTCCGACCGGTATCGGCGACGAGATACTCGCCGTCGTAGCTGCCGGCCCCGGAGATGCGCACCCGCGAACCGAGCGGCAGCACCTTGGGATCGGCGGCGACAACGCCTTCTCGAACCCGCGGTCCGGCAGCCGTTTTGCCTTCGATCGAGTAGGCTGTCGCCTCGAAGGTCAGCTTTTCACGCGCCGGTGCCGGTGCGGCCACCGCGGCCGACGGGGCGAGCCCGGTTTGCGTCGGTGAGCGCTTGCACCCGATCGGTGCGGTGATCCCAAGCGCCAACACGAACAACAAAGCTGCGCGTGGGCCGCTGTACCGCCGCGACGGTAGGTGAGCTGTCGTCATTGCGGATTGTCGGCCGCGGTGCCGCGCACCTTACTATTGAGCTCGTCGGCCTCCTGCTTGTGGTGCTCCAGCGTCGGTAGCGTCTTCTTGGCGAACTGTCGCAAATCCTCATCGACGGACGATGCTTGCGAAGCGTCACGGAAGAGCTTCACCGTCTTTTCGTGATCGGCCACCATCTGTGCGGCGAAAGCACGATCGAACTCGTCACCGCTCAAACCTTCGAGACGATCGATCGCCGCTTTGTGCTCAGCGCCGACATCCTTAGGAAGATCGACACCTTCTTTGCTCGCTAGAGCCTCGAGCTGGCTATTCGCCTTGTTGTGATCGGTGATCATCCGTTGGGCGAACTGCTTGACCTCGGCGCTCTGGGCCTTTTTGGCGCCGAGCTTGCCGAGCTCGACCTCGGCCATACCTCCTTGCGCCGCCTTGGTAGCGAAGGTCTCGCTCGACAGCGCCGGGGCATCCCCGAGTACATCGCCGCTCTTGCGATTGGGCGGCTCGTCATAGGTGCGGTTGCCGGCGGTGTCCCCAGCCCACGCGACGCCGCCCATCATGGTGGCGGCCGCTGCGATCACTGCGACTTTGCGGAGCTTCATGGTCTGACCTCCTGATACTGAGAGAATCCCGACCAAGGGAGCAAGATGCGCACCGCGACAGAGTGCACGGCTAAGGCCGCGAGCGTTCGCGAAGCTTGTAGGAGTTGCCGAGCCGGCCGCTGAGCCCCATCCGTGCCGGAGCAGGCGCTGTAATTGTTTCTCGCCCACGCCAGCACAATCACCGCGCTGCGGCTGGCACGGAATGGGCCGCTTCTTGCTCAACTGCAACTCAGGAAAGGAAGGAGGCACCTCATGGTACTTCGTATGTTTTTAGCTTTTGCTCTGGCGTTCGTGATGTGGACCGCGGCAGCTCCTGCGACGCTGGAATTCGGTCCGGCAGCGGCGATCGCTCAGGAGGCTCCGGAGGCGGCGCAGAATCGACCGGCGCCGAACGCCCCCGCGGCGGGCGATGCGTATCGCGCCCCAATGGACGATGACGCAGCTGACACCACCGGCACCCAGGCGGGCGACGCCCCGCGTGATCGCGACGCGTGGTACGTGAATCCGTTAGTGCTCGCCGTAGGTATCGCCGGTATCGCGCTCGTCATTGCGCTGCTGACGATGGGCTCGCGCAGCACAACCCACACGACCGTGACGCGCGACCACCACTAAGTCGCAGTCGAAACTCAGAGCCGCTCATCCCGAGCGGCCCCTCAACGCGGCGGCCGATTCAATGGCGGATCGGTCGCCGTCTTTTTTTCTGCCTGCGAGCCCGGTCCATTCCTTGCGTCGTCTGCAGCGAGTTCATAGAACGCGCTGCTTCTGGGAGGACCCATGGACTTTGGCTTCAGTGAAGAGCAGGAGATGTTGCGCGCCAGCGCGCGCGAGCTTCTCGCCGGCGAATGCGACATGACCTACGTCCGCCGAATGATGGACGACAATGCCGGCTTTTCCGAAGATCAGTGGCGCAAGCTCGCCGAGCTCGGTTGGCTCGGCTTAGTACTACCGGAGCAACACGGCGGCTCCGGCCTCGATTTGATCGATCTCGTCGTCGTGCTCGAAGAGATGGGCAAAGTCGTCATGCCCGGACCTTTCTTCCCGACCGTGGTTCTGGCGGGCATCGCCATCGAGCTCGGCGGCACCGCCGAGCAAAAGCAGCGATATCTGCCCGACATCGCCAGTGGCAAGCTCAAGGCGACGCTGGCTCACCTGGAGCAGAGCGCGCGCTGGGATGCTGACGGCATCCAACTCGAGGCGCGCCAGTCCGCCGGCGGATACACGCTCAATGGCACCAAGCTGTTCGTCCCCGATATTCACAACGCTGGGCTCGTCGTGGTTGCCGCCCGCACCGGCGGCACGGGGGAGGCAGGCGTCACCCTGTTCCTGCTTGACCCGAAGCGCGATGGAGCAGCGGTCTCTCTGCACCAGACGCTCGACCAGACTCGCAAGCTCGGCGCGCTCGAGTTGTCGAACGTCGCCG
>DASPMH010000410.1:0-2198 GCA_035627175.1 Terriglobales bacterium
CGCGCTGGCGGTGACGAAGCGGTCGACTACCGCCGTCTTGCCGATGCCCGCCTCGCCGGTGAGGAAGACGAGCTGGCGCCGCGCGCTGCGCGCCGCGGCGAAGCACTGCCGCAAACGCTCGAGCTCCGGCTCGCGTCCGACCAGAAACGCCGGTGCCGCAACGCCGGCAGTTTGACGGATCCGCTCGACTGACCGAAAGCGATAGCCAGCCCGCCCGCAAGTTTCGAGGAACCGCGGTTGGGTCGTCGTATCGTCGAGCGCGACCCGAATCGCACGGATCGCCACCTTCAATACCGCGGGGCTGACGGCGCCGGGCCAGACCGCGGTCAGCAGCTCCTGCTTGAGGACCACGCGTCCGGCATTGGTGGCGAGGTATGCGAGCACCGCCGCCGGCTTGGCTTGCAGCGGAACCTCGCTGCGGTCGCGCCACAGCCGCAAGCCGATCGGATCGAAGCGAAACGATCCAAAGGCTAGATCACGCGAGTGGGAGAGATTGCTCAAGATTTTACCGTTCCGACTGATAACTTACCGATCGAGGTCTTGTGGAGGTGGAGTCGTCCCGCCTCTATTGTGGCGAGCTTTTGCCTTAACTTTCGCCGGCGGGTCAACGACTGATCGCGCAGGCGCCATCGGCTCGGCAGACGATCTGGCTAGTTGCCAAGGCGCCTAGGACGCTTCCAGCTAGCAACCGAGGAACAGGAGACAGGGCACAGTCGTCATGAAGCTTCGCTTCGCGCGGGAGCACGCGAAGCAGAGTCAAAAGCCCGCCCGGTATCCCCCGTTGCAGCCGACAAGAAGGGAGAAAGGCGATGGACGAACTTTTTCGCAGCGTTTGTGGGCTCGATGTCCACAACAAGACGGTGGTGGGGCTGTGTGCGACGGCTGGGGCACGACGTCAACGTGCACGCGTCAACGTGCACGTAGCGACAATTCCCGCAATTTCGATCTGCTGCGAAGGAATCGCGGGAATTGTCGCTACGTGCACGGCTTTGTAAGAGGCAGGGCAAAGTTAGAGGAAGGACCCCAGCTGGCGCAGGATCTCCGCTTTCGGCACCGCACCGACGATCCGGCCGACCTCGCGGCCTTGTCGCAGGATCAGCAGCGTCGGAATGCCCTGCACCGCAAAGCGCGCCGCGGTGGCGGGGTTCTCATCGACGTTGAGCTTGGCAACGCGGACCCGTCCGCTGAGCTCACCGGCTAGCTGCTCGATGATGGGGGCGAGCGTGCGGCACGGACCGCACCACGGCGCCCACAGATCGAGCAACACCGGTTGCGGCGACGACTCGACGGTCGTGCCGTAGTTGGCGTCGGTGACGATCACCGGATGTTCGGTTGCCGGCAGCGCCGCTTTGCAACGGCCGCAGATCGGCCGCAGCCCCTGCGCCAGCTTGGCGCGCGGCACCCGATTGGCGGTAGCGCAAGAAGGACATGAAATCAGCTGCACATTGCCGTCCGTCATTTTTCGCCTCGTGTATTCGTACTGCCGCGTTCGATTCAGTGCGAGCCAGCCTTGCAAACCGAGCGCCGTCATCTTTCATATTTTCGTGCCCTTCGTGCCCTTCGTGGTGGAGAGCTCCCATTCACAACTGCGCCAGCACCGCGGGCAACTCTTCGAAGCTGTCGATGACGCAATCGGCGCCGAGCTGGTGCGGCGGCACCGCGGTGTAGCCGAAGCTCACCGCGACCACTGGGATGCCGGCCGCGCGGGCGGCGAGGACGTCGTTGCGGCTGTCGCCGACCATCACCGCTTCGGCCGCCGCCACTTCGAGCTGAGCGAGCGTGCCGAGCAAGTGGCCTGGGTCGGGCTTGCGCACCGGCAAGCTGTCCCCGCCGACGATCGCGGCAAAGGCGGGCGCGAGCTCGAGCTGCTGCAGCAGTTGCACCGACAGCGCCTCGGGCTTGTTGGTGCAGACCGCGAGTCGCGCGCGGCGGGACAGCTCGTCGATCGTCGGCGTCACCGCGGCGAACGGACGGCTGTAGTCGGCGATATGCTCGCGGTAGTACGCAAGGAAATCGCCGAAACCGCGCTCGAGCTGCTCGGCCGTCGCCGGTGCCCCGGTCGCGGCCATGGCACGCTCGATCAGCACGCGCGCTCCATCTCCGATCAGCACCCGCACCGTCTCGGGATCGATCAGAGCGCGACCCTCGAGCATCAGCACATGGTTCAGCGCCCGCGTCAGATCGGGGGCAGTATCGAC
>DASPMH010000411.1:0-2009 GCA_035627175.1 Terriglobales bacterium
AATTGGCGAAGGAGCTCGGCGTAGAGACAAAGGATCTCATCGCCAAGCTCGAAGGCCTCGGCTACGCGGCCAAACGCCCGCAAAGCTCGCTCGAAGACGACGAGATCGAACGGGTCAAGCACGAGTACGGCCGCAGCGACAAGCCTGCCGTCACCGTCGGTGGCGAGCGTGTCGTCCGCGACGGCGAAGGCGAAACCGTGGTCGAGCGCCGGGTGAAGTCCAACGTCATCCGGCGGCGCACCACCCGCCAACCCGACGCGGAGGGCGGGCCGCTCGGCGATGCCCCGCTCGAATCGTTCAGCAGCTCGGAGAACACCCCGGGGCCGGTGGCCGTAGCCCCGATGCCAGTCAGTGCCGTGCCGGTCGGCGATATCGTCGACCTCGGCGGTATGCCCCTGCCCCCGCCGATGCCGGCGCCGCCGCCTCCAGCCGCGCTCGCAGCGCCGGCGCCGGTTGTCGCCGAAGCACCGACCGCCGCGGTCAGTCAGCCCCCTCCCCCGCCGCCGGCGGAGACCATTTTGCCGTCCGCGGGCCCGTCGCATATTCCGACCGAGCGCCCCCCGGCGCCGGTTCGTCACGGCATCAAGACCACGGTCGCACCGAAGCCGTTGATGGACGACGGCGTGCAGCGCGGCCCGAAGGTTCTCGGCCGCATCGACCTCCGCAAGACCCAACCGGCCCCGCCGCCGGCGGATGCCCGTGCCGGACGCGACCGTCCCAAGCGCGATGGCTTCACCCCCGGCGCCCCCGCCGCTCCGGCGCAGCCCCAGCCGACCACCGAAGCCGACAATCGCCGCAAGAAGAAGCGGCGGGTGATCAAGGAGGCGGACGCCGGCGAGCTGAAGGACGATTCGCGTGGACGCGGCCGGATACCGCGCAAGAAGCGCGCGATGCCCGGCAAAGACATCAAGAAGACCGAGATCACCACACCGAAGGCCAGCAAGCGCGTGGTCAAGGTGTCGGGTGTCATCACCGTCGGCGATCTCGCCAAGGCGATCGGCGTCAAGGCCGCAGAGATCCTCAAGAAGTTGATGGACTCGGGGATGTTGGCGACGATCAACCAGTTGCTCGATGCCGACACCGCCACCCTGCTCGCCTCGGACTTCGGCTACAACGTCGAGAACGTCGCCTTCGACGCCGAATCGGTGCTCGAAGAAGAGCACGAGGAGACGACCGAGGAGAACGCTCAGCCGCGCCCGCCGGTGGTCACCATCATGGGCCACGTCGATCACGGCAAGACCTCACTGCTCGATTCGATCCGCTCGACCACCGTCACCGAGCAGGAGCACGGTGGCATCACCCAACACATCGGCGCCTATAGCGTCGATGTCGGCTCGCGCCGGGTGACCTTCCTCGACACCCCGGGCCACGAAGCCTTTACCGCCATGCGCGCCCGCGGCGCCAAGGTGACCGACATCGTCGTCCTCGTCGTCGCCGCAGACGACAGCGTCATGCCGCAGACGATCGAAGCGATCAATCACGCCCGCGCCGCGGCGGTGCCGATCGTCGTCGCCATCAACAAAATCGACAAGCCCGAGGCCGATCTCGAACGGACCCGTCAGGGCTTAGCGGATCACGGCCTGGTCGCCGAAGAATGGGGCGGTGACACCATCTGCGCCCCGGTCTCGGCGAAGACCAAAGAGGGCATTCCCCACCTGCTCGAGATGTTGCTGCTGCAGGCCGATCTGCTCGATCTCAAGGCACGGCCGGACAAGCTCGCCCGCGGCACCATCGTCGAAGCGAAGCTCGACCGCGGCCGCGGCCCCGTCGCGACGGTGCTGGTGCAGGAAGGCACGCTCAAGAAGGGCGATCCCTTCGTCTGCGGTGGCAACTACGGTCGCGTCCGCGCCATGATCGACGATCACGGCCGCACTGTGGCCGAAGCCGGACCGTCGACGCCGGTCGAAATTCTCGGCCTGCAAGGCGTTCCCGATGCCGGCAGCAAGTTCGTCGCGGTTGCCGACGAAGCGACCGCCCGGCAAGTCGCCGAACACCGCCGCACCAAGCAA
>DASPMH010000412.1:0-4798 GCA_035627175.1 Terriglobales bacterium
CTGCGCACCGTGGTCGGCTCTGCGCGCGGCCGGCCGCGGCGCACTCGTTTCCCTATGGCCGATGATGGCATCTCCCACAGGGACCATAGCGCGATGCGATCGCGTGGATCGTAGTCGGCGAACGGATTGCCTGGAACGCGCTTTCCATTTGCGAAAATCGATCCGTTCCTCCTTCGACGGTGGTCAGGACACGTCTCGAAGGCCCCAGGTCAGGCCGAACGGGCTGGCGCTCCTCAGGCTTGGCAGCTCACTTTGGTGCCCCGGATGGCGAAGCTCTCAGCACGAGGTGACGTGCTCGACGCGGCCGTGGAGATCTTCCGCCAGGTGACGGCCGCCTCCTGTGACATGCACCACAAAGGCCGATGCGGCCGACAGCGGCGCATGTCGGTCCAGCTCCGCCTGCTCCTTCGTCATGGGCAGACAGTAGGCAACGCCCGCTGCCGAGTCTTTGCGTTTCCTTAAAGTTTCTTTATCGCCGCGGTGGCGCGGCAGGGTGATCGGCGGGTGTCGTCCGTCAGCTAAGGCCCGTTCGTTGTTTGACAAGCACCGCGGTCGGAAATACCGATCGGGCGCTCGGGAAACTCGGCCAATGGCAGCGGCGGCGCGAAACGGCCGCAGGGGAGAACAGCATGCGATCGAGCGAGCGAATGCGCAGACTGGTGACCGTGGTGACCGCCGGTGTGATCACGCTGCTGTTTCGCACCGCCGCTCTGGGTGCGCCGATTCGTCTCGACCCGGGCGACCTCTCTCACGGCATCAACTTTGGACACGCTGTTGGGATCTCAGGAGACACCGCGATCGTCAGCGCCCACCAGAGCGGCGACAGCGTGGGCGCGGCCTATGTGTTCGCTCAGGTTGACGGCGTGTGGAACCTGCAGCAGAAGCTCGTCGCCGCGGATGCTAGCCCGGGTAGCTTCTTCGGCACTTCTATCGCGATCGACGGCGACACCGTCGCCGTCGGCGCGCCCGGTGGTCAGGATCGCAAAGGTGCGACGTATGTCTTCACCCGCGCCGGCGCGACTTGGTCGCAGCAGCAGAAGCTCGAGGCGCCAGACGGCGAAGCTGGTGACGACTTCGGCACGTCGGTGCGAATTTCGGGCGACTCGGCAATCATCGGCGCTCCCGACATCGGCAGCGGCGCCGCCTACGTTTTCGTGCGCACCGGCCAAATCTGGTCGCTCGAACAAAAGCTCGTCGTCGAGACAGCGGTCGCCAGCGACGGTATCGGCAACGACGTGGCGATCGATGCCGACACCGCGATCGTCGCCGCACTGCACGACAATGAAGCCGCTCCGGATTCGGGTGCCGCATACGTGTTCGTACGAGAAGGCGGCGTGTGGACGCTGCAGGCGAAGCTGATGGCGGCGGACTCGTTCGGCTATGAGCTCATCGGTACCGCGGTTGCCGTATCCGGCGGCACCGCCGTCGTAGGGGCGCACTATGGCTTCGCCGCCGGCGTCGTCACCGGAGCGGCGTACGTCTTCCGTCGCTCGGGCACCACATGGTCGGAAGAACAGAAGCTGACCGCCTTCGACGGCTCGGCACACGACGACTTCGGCTGGGCCGTCGGCATCGCCGGCGATGTCGCGATCGGAGGCGGCGATGCCGACGACGAAACCAACGGCTCGGCGCATGTCTATGTGCGCAAGGACGGCGCTTGGTACCACCAGCGCGAGCTGACGGTGCGCGAACGTCATGGAAATTTCGGCTACAGCGCCGCAACCTCGCCCAGTATCGCCGTGGTCGGAGCGCCGCATGCGAACGGTTCCGGCGCCGCCTACGTCTTCGACCTCGACACCACGCTGGCGCATCCGGCCGCCGGCAAGCGCCTGCTGATCAAGAATGCCGTTCCCGACGACGCACGGCGCAACCGCATCAACGGAACGCTGGAAGACACCGAGCTCTGGTTGCCCGTGCCGTATTCCTCGACCGATCCGACGGTCTCCGGCGCCGTTTTGCGGGTCGAGAGCGCAACTTCGGGCCAGTCGTTCGAACAACTGCTTCCGGCGGCCAATTGGCAACGCCGGGGGGCGGGCCAGCCCAAGGCGAGCTATCGCTATGTCGACGGCGAGCTCGACGACGGCCCGTGCAAGAAAGTCACCCTGACGAGGCGCAAGGTCAGCTTCACCTGCGGCGGCAAGGGGCCGTTCGGCCTCGGCTACGACTTAGTCGGCGCTGAGACCCAGGCGCCGGTGCGAGTGACAATGCAATTCACTCCCGGCGTCGGCTACTGCGCCGAGCTCGGCGGTCTGATCTCGCTCGACGGCACCGACGGTCGGTCCTTCAAAGCGAAGCAGGCTCCGGCACCGGTAAGCTGCGATTAACGCAAATCGCAAGCGGCGAGCTGACGCGTAAGCGATGTCTCGGTCGGCGTTGCCGACGGCACGACGGCGGCCTCGAGGAAGCGCACCCGATCGACGTTGATGATCAGACCGCGGCGTTTGCCCATCCCGGCAGCCCAGTGAGGTTGCTCGCTCGCGAGCAACCTCATAGAAGGGCGCGGGCCTCGCGCAGATCGATGGTCTCCGCCTCTGGCTCGAAGCGCGCCAGGATATCGATCAGCTCGCGCCGAGCAGCTTCGCTGCCGCATGAGCGCAGCCGCGACAGAACCGCGCGTAGTTCCCAGCTCGACGCACTTTGCTGCCGGGCAATCTGTCGCGCTAGCTCGAAGCAAGCCTCCGCTCCCGCCTGGGCGCTGCGCCTGCGGCGCGCCGCCGCCAGCAAGATCTCACCACGCAGGCGATGAACCTCGGCGAGGTAGCAATGATCGTGGGTCGCGTCGGCGATCGCCAATGCTTCGCGAATCGCCAGCAGCGCCTGGTCGGTGTCGCCGCGCTTGGCGAGCAGTTCGCCATAGAGCGCCAGGAAGTGTGGGAAGGTGTTCTTCGCCTGCATCTCACGCAGATCGAGAATCCCACGCCGCATGATGTCGAGGCCGGCGCCGAGATCTCCCTGCGTCGCGATCATGCAACCGAGATAGGGCGCGGTCCAAGCGGCCTCTTGGGCGATGCCGTGCTCGGAGCACAAGTCATTGCACTCGATGGCGCGCTGCATGGCGAGCGCGCCATCGCCGCTGAGGAAGCGGTAGACGACTTCGATGTGGAGGGCAAAGGCGATGCAGCGCGGATCACCGCCGGCACGGGCCGCCGCCACGGCTTCGTCCATGCGGCGGCGCGCTTGCTCCGGACGTCCGAGCAGCCACAGCGAGCGGATCGTATTGGCCATCAGATAGAGGCCCGGATCGAGGCCGTAGAGGGCGACGTACTCCTCATGGCGGGCGGGCTCCCAGGCGAGCAAGCCGCGTTCGAGATGATCGTGACCGAGCACCAACTCTCCGAGATGCACCGACGCAAAGCCGCAGCCGACCCGACCGGCGACGGCCAGCCGTTGATCGCCCGAGCGTGCCGCCATCTCGATGAGCTGCTGGCCGATGTCGCGCGCAGCCGGCAACTCCGGCGCTACCAGGTTGTAGACCAACAGCCCCCACAGCGCCTGGTGCAGTTGCGGCGATTCCGGGATGCGTTCGCACAGCCGACGGGCGCGCCGCATGCTCTCACCGGTGGCATCGGCGGAGTAGCCGTGAGTGACACTGAGCGACAGCCCGTGGGCAATCTCGAGCGCTAGCTCGAGTCGCGCGCGCTCGAGTGTCGGCTCGAGTGCGTCGATCGCCGCCAGGCCGCGCTCGGCAATCGCTGCCGCTTCGCGATGCGCGAACTTGCGTGCCGCCACCTCGGAGGCACCGAGAAAACACTCCGCCGCCCGTCGCCAATGGCCGGCCACCTCGAAGAGGTGCGCGAGCTCGATCGGAAGAACCTCGGCGCCGTGCAGCTCCTCGAGCGCGATAGCGACCGCGGCGCTCAAGCGGCTGCGCTCGCTGCCTTCCAAACCGGCGTACAACGCGTTCTGACAGAGGACGTGAGCGAAACGGTAGCGCGTCGTCCGGCCGCCACCGGGCAGAACGAACTGCGTCTGGCGACGCACCAGATGGGTGTGTTGCTCGACGCGCTCGAGCTGGCGCTCAACCTCGGCCGAATCGAGATTGGCGGCGCGCGCCAGAACGGCGGAGTCGAAGGTATAGCCCTGCACTGCGGCGACGCGCAGCACCGTCTCGACTCCGACTCCGGCGCGAGCCACCACCGTCTTGATCATGTGGCGCAGATTCTCGGGGATACCAGCTCCCGCGAACGGTCGCTCCACCCGCCACTCGCCGTCGCGCAACCGCAGCAGGCCGCGGTCGAGCAGGTAGTCCACCATGCTGACCATGAACAGTGGGTTACCTTCGGTGTAACGACGCACGGCGTCGGCCAGCTCAACGTCGACCGTATGGGTGGCCAGTCGATTGCGAAGGTAGTCGGAGACCGCCTCCGGAGCGAGCCGCGGCAATTCGATATGTTGCCAATGCGGCGCGGCTTCGGCGCCCTTGTGCATCGCCCCGAGTGGCGCCTCCTGCGACTGCAATCCGGGCGGGCGGCTGGTGCCGAGAATCATGATGCGAGCCGAGGCCTCGCCCTTTGAGAAACAATCGAGAAACTCGATCGTCGAGGGATCGCTGACGTGCAGATCCTCGAGTACCAGCAGGACGATCCGACCGGCGGCCAGCTTCTCGAGGGCCGACACCAGCTCACGCTGCATGCGGTCGCGCGTCACACTGGTCTTGGAGCGCGGGCCCGAATCGCGCTCGTCACCGACGAGCGCGACCGGTAGCTGCGCCGCCCAGGTCGGGGCGTCCTGCCGCAATAACGCGATCGCCTCGGCAGCGTGGTCGCCGCGGCAGAGATCCTCGAGTGCTTCGAGGATC
>DASPMH010000413.1:0-12297 GCA_035627175.1 Terriglobales bacterium
GCTTTCGCCGGCGAAAGCCTCAGCGCCGCAGGCGCGGGGGATTTCAGGCAGGGTGAGCCGCGCCGCCGCGCTCTACCGAGCGCAGCTACATCAATTGACCCGGCGCTGCTGGCCGGCCCAGTACTGCTCGCGCAGCTTGAACTTCTGCAGCTTGCCGGTGGCGGTGCGGGGTAGCTCGGCTACCAGCTCGATCGAGGTCGGGCACTTGAAGTGGGCGAGATGATGGCGGCAGTGCTCGGCGAGTTGCTCGACGGTGACACTGGCGCCGGGGCGCAATACCACCAAGGCCTTGGGCGTCTCGCCCCATTTCTCGTGCGGCACCCCGATCACCGCGCACTCGAGCACGTCGGCGTGCTGGTAGAGAGCGTCCTCGACCTCCGGCGAGCTGATGTTCTCGCCGCCGGAGATGATCACGTCCTTCTTGCGGTCGACGATGTGGATGTTGCCGTGCCGATCCCACACTGCCAGGTCGCCGGTGTGGAACCAGCCGTCGGGCATCGCCTTGGCCGTCTCCTCCGGCTGCTCCCAGTAGCCGGCGAAGACCACGTTCGAGCGCGCGTAGACCTCGCCGACAGTGTGATCGTCCTGCGGCACCGGCTCGCCATCGTCGCCGGCAACTTTGATCTCGACCCCGATCGCTGGCGTTCCCGCCCTCGCCCGCCGAGCCCAGTCGTCCGCGACCACCTGAAAGTCCGGCTGCGACACGGTCAACAGCGGCGCGGTCTCGGTCAGGCCGTAGATCTCGAGAAACTGCCAGCCGAGCTCCTTTTCGAGGCGCTCGATGAAGGCCGCCGGTGGCGGTGCGCCGGCGACGACGAAGCGCGGTTGCGCCGGTATCCGATGCTTGTCCTTGTCGGGATAATCCAGGATCGCCCGCAACACCGCGGGCGCCATGCAGGCGAAGGTCACCCGCTCGCTCTCGATCAGCTCGTAGATCCTGCGGGCGTCGATCGCCCGCAGCACCACGTGCGTGCCGCCCATGCCGGTCAGGGCGTAGACAGCGCCCCAGCCGTTGCAATGGAACATCGGCAAGGTCCACAGCTCGACATCGTCGTGGCGAATACCGAGATGCGCGATCATCGTCAGCGCGTTGAGGTAACAATTGCGGTGGGTCAGCATCACGCCTTTCGGCCGCGCCGTGGTACCCGAGGTGTAATTGATCGAGACGACGTCGTCCTCCTCGAGCGCGATCGCCGGCGGCGGGGTGTCCTCGGCCATCGCCACCAGCTCTTGCCAGTCGGTCCAGCCATGTGGCGCCTCGCCCTCGTCCTGGGCGACGATCCAATGCTTCACCGTCGTCAGCCGCGGCCGGATGGTGTCGACCACGCCGGTGTATTCATGATCGACGAGCACCGCGGTGACACCCGCGTGATTGAGGATGTACTGGTGATCGGCAGCGGTCAGGCGGTAGTTGAGCGGCACCAAAATCGCGCCGATGGCGCTGGTGCCGTAGAAGCTCTCGAGAAAGAAGTGCGAGTTCGGGCTGAGGATGCAGACCCGATCTCCTTTGCCGACCCCGAGCGCGAGCAAGGCCCCGGCGAGGCGGTTTACCCGCAGCTGGAAGTCGCGATACGTGTAGCGCCGGCCGGCGTCGACGATGGCGACTTTCTCCGGATACAGCTGCGACGCTCGCCTGAGGAAATCGGTTACCAGCATGGGTACGCGCATGTCTCAGTCATAGCCGCGGCATTCGCGTCAGCTCAAGATTGGGCAGCAAAGGAAAGCACATGGAATCTTTGTTCGATCTGACCGGCAAGGTCGCCGTGATCACCGGCTCGAGCCGAGGCATCGGCAAGGCCATCGCCGAACGTATGGCGCAGCACGGCGCGCGGGTGGTGATCTCGAGCCGCAAGGCCGACGCCTGCGAGCAGGTGGCGAGCGCGATCCGCGAACGCGGCGGCGAGGCGATGGCGCTCCCCTGCAACATCTCGCACAAAGATCAGCTGCAGGCGCTGGTCGACCGCACCATCGCCGCGTGGGGGCGCATCGACGTGCTGGTCTGCAATGCCGCGGTCAATCCTTACTTCGGACCGACGCAAGACATCCCAGACGACGCCTTCGACAAGATCCTGCACTGCAACATCCGCAGCAATCACTGGCTCTGCCAGATGGTGATTCCGGCGATGGCGCAGCGCGGCGACGGCGTGGTGATCATCGTCTCTTCGATCGGTGGACTGCGCGGCAACCAGGCCCTCGGCACCTACGGTGTGACCAAGGCGGCGGACATGCAGCTGGCGCGCAACCTCGCCGTCGAATGGGGACCGTCGAACGTGCGGGTCAACTGCCTCGCGCCGGGGCTGATCAAGACCGACTTCGCGCGGACCTTGTGGGAGAACGAGGAGATCTTGCGCGCCAGCATCCGCGGCAGCGCCCTCAAGCGCATCGGCGACGTCGACGAGATCGCCGGCGCGGCGGTGTTCCTCGCCTCGCGCGCCGGCGGCTTCACCACCGGTGAGACGCTGGTGATCGACGGCGGCGCGACCATCCTCGGCTGAGGCGATTGCGATTCCGCTCGGCAGATTCGGCGAGCCGGGCGAGATTGCTGCGGCAATCGATTTTCTGTTGGGCGAGCGGGCGGCGTTCTGTTGCGGCAGCGTGGCTGCTCGTCGATGGCGGGAGCACGGCTCTGATCGGTGCGGCTTGGGACGGATAGCAGGAATGGCGAAGAGGCGAGGGCTCGCTTTGGCGGCTGCGTTCTCGTAAAGGCGGTTTCTTTTCAAGGAGGGCGGCCATGGGGTTATGGGCGGCGCAGACGTTCACCGCGGCGTTTCTGGCGGTTTTGTTTCTGCAATCGGGGTTGGACAAGCTGTTCGATTACGAGGGCAATGAGGCGTGGCTGAAGCAGCACTTCTCTCAATCGCTGCTCGGCGGATCGGTGCCGTTGCTGCTGAAGACGATCACCGTGGTCGAGCTCGCCGCCGGCAGCTTCTCGCTGCTCGGCGCGATCTGGCTGTTCTTCGGCGGTGGCGATCGCCTGGCCGGAATCGGCGCGTTCTTCGCGGCGCTTGCGATCCTGATGTTGTTCACCGGCCAGCGGCTGGCGAAGGATTACGCCGGCGCGGCGGTGCTGGTGCCGTACTTCCTGCTGACTTTGGTCGGCCTCTACCTGTTCTGATCGCCGAGGTCGGCTGCGGAGATATGCTGTGCGTGCTGTCGTTCTTGTCCGTCATGGTGCCAGCCACGAAGCCTTCGAGATTCGCGAGCAGATGCTGCCCGAGCCCGGGCCGGGGCAGCTGCGTATCGCGGTAGAAGCGTTCGGGCTCAACTACGCCGATGTCTCGGCGCGTCAGGGGACCTACCGCGATGCGCCACCGATCCCTTGTGTGATCGGTTATGAAGTGGTCGGGCGGGTCGACAAGCTCGGCGCTGGTGTCGAGGCCCCGGGGCTCGGCGCGCGGGTGACGGCGCTGACCCGCTTCGGCGGTTACGCCACCCATGCGCTGACCGATGCGCGCGCCGCCGCGGTGATCCCCGACGACCTCGATCGCGGCGTCGCGGTGGCGCTGCCGACGCAATACGGCACCGCCTATCACTGTGCCGAGGAGATGGTGCGGCTACACCAGGGCGACCACGTGCTGGTGCAGGCGGCCGCCGGTGGCGTGGGCACCGCCCTGGTGCAGCTCGCCAAACGGCGCGGCTGTGTCGTCTACGGCACGGCGGGCTCGAACGACAAGCTCGAGTATCTGCGCCAGCTCGGCGTCGATCACCCGATCAACTACAGTCACGTCGACTTCGCCGCCGAGGTGCGGCGTCTGCGTGGCCGCGAAGGGCTCGACGTCGTCTTCGACTCGATCGGCGGCAGCTCGGTGCGCAAGGGGATGGACCTGCTCGCCGGTGGCGGGCGGATGGTGTGCTTCGGCGCCGCCTCGCGCGAAGCGCATCGCTTCCAGATGCTGCACGACGTGCCCTTCGCGCTCTCCTTCGGCTTGCAGCACCCGATCCCGCTGATGATCCAGTCGAAGTCGCTGATCGGCGTAAACATGCTGCGCCTGTCGGACGACCGGCCACTCGCGCTCCAGCGCTGCCTCGAGGCGGTGGTGCAGCTGGCGCTCGCCGGCGACATCAAGCCGCACATCGGCGGGCGCTACCGGGCCGAGCAGATCGCCGAAGCGCATCAATTCCTCGAAAGCCGCCGCTCAATAGGCAAAATCGTCATCGAGTGGTGACAGGAGGACAGGAATAAGAGGACAAGAGGACAAGAGGACAGGAGGACAGGAGGACAGGAAGACAGGAAGACAGGGGATAGAGAAAGAGAGGAAGGGATGATTTGGCTCAGAACACCTCCTCAGCGTTTTATATATAGTGGTCAATTGTTTCGAATCCTCCGCTCCTGCGTCTGATCGTCCTTTCTCTCCCCTCGTTTGCCTCAGCTCTTATGTACCTGTCCTCCTGTCCTCTTATCTCCGCCCTCCTGTCCTCTTGTCCTCTTATCTCCGCCCTCCTGTCCTCCTGCCGTCGTTATTCCCGTCCTCCTATCCTCCTGTCCTCCTGTCCTCTTATTCCTGTCCTCCTGTCCTCCTGTCCTCTTATTCCTGTCCTCCTTCCTCCTGTCCTCTTATTCCTGTCCTCCTGTCCTCCTGTCCTCTTATTCCTGTCCTCCTGTCCCGACCGGAATAGCCGGAACTTGCGTTTGATCTGCAGGCGTTCGGCGCCGAAGTTCAGCAACAGACCGTCGTCGATGCCGGTTGCCGTGAGATAGTTGACCAACTGGACCTCGTGGATCGTCAGGATCGCTTGGATCGCCTTGTTTTCGATGATCAAGCCGCCGCCTACGATGATGTCCGGCATGAACTCGCCGACGACGATCCCGTCATACCGCACCTGCAGCCGCACACCGCAGGCGATGTCGAGATTCAGTTTCCGTAGCTCGTGTACCAGCGCGTTCTGATAGACGGATTCGAGATATCCGGGGCCCAAGCTACGGTGCACCGTCAGCGCACCGCGTATGATCAAGTCGGTAAGAGAATCGATCTCCATCCGTCGATTCTCGAAGCGCGCCAATCAATATTCTACCCCCAAAATGATGCCAGACAGGAGAGGGAGCGGAGAGAACAGGGGGCAGGGAAAGAAAGAAGATAAGAGCGCAATAAGAGTAGGAGAGTAGTAAGACAAGAGGGCCAACAGGAGCGATCATGCAGACCGACCGCGAAGCGATCGACGACCTCCTCACCCGCTACGCGACGGCCGTCGATCGGCGCGATTGGCAGCTTTTTCGCAGCTGCTTCACCACCGACGCGCAGATCGACTACACCTCGGCCGGCGGCATCAAAGGCTCGCTCGAGGAAGTGGTGACTTGGCTGGCGCAGGTTCTTCCGGTGTTCACCATGACCCAGCACCTGGTGGTCAATCGTGACATCGCCATCGAGGGTGACCGCGCCACGGCGCGTTCGGCGTTCTTCAATCCTTTGGGTGTCTCGGATGGCAAGGGCGGCATGACGCTGTTCTTCGACGGCGGCTACTACAGCGACAAGCTGGTGCGGACCGGCGACGGCTGGCGGATCGTCGAGCGGGTCGAGGAGACGGCGTATACGACGCGGCTGCACCGGCTCGGCGGGTGACGGCGGAAATCCCCCGCGCCTGCGGCACTGATGCCTTCCGCCGGCGGAAGGCATCAGCCCTCAGAGGCCCAGATGATGCGCCAGCCGCTCGCGATGGTGGAGCGGGTCGCCGAACAGCACCGAGCTGCTCTTGGCGCGCTTGAAGTAGAGGTGCGCCGGGTGCTCCCAGGTGAATCCCATGCCGCCGTGAATCTGAATGGTGTCGGCGGCGGCGTGGAAGAATGCCTCCGAGCAGTACGATTTGGCGATCGCCGCGGCGGTCGACAGCTCCGCCTGGTCCCCTTCTGCGGCGCGAAAGGCGGCGTGGTAGGCGGCCGATTTGGCGAATTCGACCTCGACCAGCATGTCGGCGCAGCGGTGCTTGATCGCCTGGAACGAGCCGATCGGGCGGCCGAACTGCAGCCGGGTCTTGGCGAACTCGGTCGACATCTCGAGACAGCGCTGCGCTCCGCCGACCTGCTCCGCCGCTTGGCCGGCGACCGCCAGGGTGATCACCTGATCGATCACCGCCGAGGCATCGCCGCCGCTGCCGATCAGCTTCGCCCGCGCCCCTTCGAGCTCGATGCGAGCCAGCTTGCGGGTGAGATCGAGCGTCGGCAGCAAGGTCCGCCGCACACCGTCGGCGTCCCCCTCGACGCCGAACAGCGCCACCCCCTGATCGGTGCGCGCCGCCACCAGGAGAACATCGGCGATGTGTCCGTCGATCACGTGGGTTTTGATCCCGTCTAGCGTCCAAGCGCCGCCGTCCGAAGTGGCGCGCATCTCGATGCTCGCGGCATCCCAGCGGCCGTTCTCGCCGACGTAGGCGAGCGTCACCAACTTCTCGCCCGAGGCGATCGCCGGCAGCAGCTCAGCGCGGGTGGGCTCATCGCCGCCGAGCAGCAGGGCGTTGACCGCGATCAACGCGCTCGAGAGATACGGGCCGCAGTACAACGCGCGACCCATCTCCTCGAGGACGACGGCGAGCTCGACGAAGCCGAGACCGGCGCCGCCGTAGCTCTCCGGGACGATCAAACCCTGCAGTCCCATCTGCTCGGCCATCTGCGACCAGACCTGCGGGTCGTAGCCGCTCTCGCTCGCCATCACATTGCGGACGGCCGGCTCGTTCGACTTGTCTTCGAGGAAGCGGCGCACGGTCTGGCGCAGCTCGGCGTGCTCTTCGGTGAATGCAAAATCCATCAGGGTTCCTATCGGCTAGGGAACGGTGCGCTCAGCGCGGTACGTCTTTCCATGGCAGACCTTTGTCGACGCGCGGCTCGCCGGGCAGTCCGAGGACGCGTTCGCCGAGGATGTTGCGCATGATCTCGGAGGTACCGCCTTCGATCGAATTGGCCCGCGAGCGGAGGAATTGGTACTTCGCGGTCAGCGTTCGGCTGCGGCGATCCTCCGGCTCCGGCCGGCGCAGCTCGTAGCCCGGCTCGTAGATCAGAGCGTCGGGGCCCATCACCTCGAGGCTGCACTCCCAGATCTTCTTGTGCAGCTCGGCTTGCGCCAGCTTGCCGACCGAGCCCTCCGGACCGGGGTTGCCCGAACGCTGCGCGGCGCGGGCTCGCTGCGAGGTCAGGCGCAGCAGCTCCGATTGGATGTGTAGTCGGGTGATGCGGTCGCGCAGCACCGCTTCGCTCTCACGACTGAAGTGGCCTTGCGCGCGCGAGCGCCACAGCTGGGTCAAGACGCTGATCGGGCCGCCGCCGCGCTGCGACGAGCCGCCGCCGAGCGCGCTGCGCTCGTTCATCAAGGTCGTGATCGCAACCTGCCAGCCCTGCCCTTCTTTGCCGAGCATGTAGCCGTTGGGGATGCGCACGTCGTTGAGGAAGACTTCGTTGAACTCGGCTTCGGCGGTGATCTGGTAGAGCGGCCGGACTTCGACGCCGGGGCTCTCCATGTCGAGCAGGAAGTAGGACATGCCCTCGTGCTTGGGCAGGTCGGGGTTGGTGCGCGCCACCAACATCCCCCACTTGGAGATGTGGGCGAGGGTGGTCCATACCTTCTGGCCGTTGACCACCCAGTCGTCGCCGTCGCGCACCGCGCGTGTCGCCAGGCCGGCGACGTCCGAGCCGGCGCCGGGCTCGCTGAAGAGCTGGCACCAGATGTCCTCGCCGGTGAAGATGCGCTTGAGCAGGCGCTTCTTCATTTCTTCGGTGCCCCAGGTCAGCACCACCGGCGCGCCCATGCCGATGCCGATCGGGTTGATCATCAGGTCGTCGTAGACGGTCTTGCAGTGCTTGCGCAGCTCGTCGTTGACCACCTGCTGCAGGCGCGGGTTCAATCCCAGCCCGCCGTGACCTTCGGGGAAGCTGACCCAGGCGAGGCCGTGGTCGAATTGTTTGCCGCGGAAGGTGAGCTGGTCGTCGCGATCGGGATGCGACTGCTGCAACAGTTGGCGCACGCGGGCGCGGAGATCGTCTTCGCTGATCTGAGACATGGTCAAGCTCCTGCGGACGTGAGTCGCCCGTCTCTACGGCGGATCCCCCCCTCGGGCAACCAGGGCCTGTAGCTGCGCTCGGCAGAGCGCGGCAGGTTCGCTGTAGCTGCGCTCGGCAGAGCGCGGCAGATTCGCTGTGGCTGCGCTCGGCAGAGCGCGGCAGATTCGCTGTAGCTGCGCTCGGCAGAGCGCGGCAGGTTCGCTGCGTATCCTTCGCTTCGCACTCTCAGAAATCCCCGCGCCTGCGGGGCTGAGGCTTTCGCCGGCGAAAGCCTCAGCCCTTCGGGAAAGGGGGCGGATCCGCCGCCGGCTTGATTCAAGGGGGAGATGCGATAAGCGGGCGCCTCCCGGAGGTTTCGATGAACGTCGCTATGTGGGCCAAGGCGGTCAATGTCATTCCTCGCGTCAGCAAGGAGGAATGGAGCACTCTCGATCTGGTCTCGCGCTGGTTGATCGCGACCCGCTCGGCGGTGCTGGTGATGACCTTCAACTCGGCGGCGATCGCGGGATTGCTCGCCGTCCGCGACGGGGGATTCGACCTCTCGCTGTGGCTGCTGGTGACTTTCGGTCTGCTCTTCGCCCACGCCACCAACAATCTGCTCAACGACTTCACCGACCACATCAAGGGCGTCGACAAAGACAACTACTTCCGCTCGCAGTACGGCCCGCAGCCGCTCGAGCACGGGCTGATGACCAAAAACGAGCTGCTGCTCTACATCACGGTCACCGGTCTGATCGCGCTCGCCGCCGGCCTGCTGCTGGTGTCGCTGCGCGGCGAGGCGACGCTGACGCTGCTCGCCCTCGGTGCGTTCTTCGTCCTCTTCTACACCTGGCCGCTCAAGTACATCGGCCTCGGCGAGGTGGCGGTGATCCTGGTGTGGGGGCCGCTGATGGTCGGCGGCGGCTACTACGTCATCACCGGCGAGATCTCGGCGCCGGTGATCTTCGCCAGCTTGCCGGTCGCGCTGGCGGCGACGACAGTGCTGTTCGGCAAGCACACCGACAAGCTCGAGGCCGATGCGGCCAAGGGTATCCGCACCATGCCGGTGTTGCTCGGGGAAGCCCATTCGCGCAGCGCAACGATCGCAATGCTGACCCTACAATACGTGCTCGTGCTGGGGCTGATCCTCAGCGGCTACCTGTCGCCGCTGCTGTTGGTCGTCGGCTTCGCCCTGCCCTGGTACTGGCGAGCGGTGCGCGCCTTCCGCCAGCCGCGCCCGGCGGCGCCGCCGGCAGAGTACCCGCCGGGGATCTGGCCGCTGTGGTATGCCGCCTTCGCCTTCTCGCACACGCGCCGCTTCGGCGGGCTGTTCTTGCTCGGACTGACGCTGGACGTGATCGCGCGCAAGCTTTTCTAGGCGGCGGCCCTTGCTGACCACCGGAGGTGGAGTGTGAAGAGATACAAGGTGATTCAGTGGGCGACCGGTCACGTCGGCAGGCATGCCTTGCGGGCGATCGCCGAGCACCCGCAGCTCGAGTTGACTGGCCTCTATGTCAGCAGCGAGAGTAAGGCAGGCCGCGACGCAGGTGCGCTGTGCGGCATCGGCAACACCGGCGTGCTCGCCAGCAGCGACCGCGAGCGGTTGCTCGCCCTCGAGGCGGACTGCGTCTCCTACATGGGCGCGACCGATTTCCGCCTGCCCGATGCGATCGACGACATGTGTCGCATCCTCGCCTCGGGCAAGAACCTGGTGACCACCTCGTTCGTGCCGTTCGTCTTCCCGTGGCAGACGATCCCGGGCTTTGCCGAGCAGATCCAGTCTGCCTGCGAGCAGGGGCGCAGCTCGTTCTTCTGCTCCGGGATCGACCCCGGCTTTTCTCCCGATGCTTTACCGATCGTGCTGTCGATGCTCTCGGAGCGGATCGACACGGTACGGGCCCAGGAGATTTTCAACTATGCCACCTACGATCAGCCCGAGACGCTGTTCACCACCATGGGCTTCGGCCAAGCGCCCGATGCCGAGCCGTTGCTGCTGGTGCCGGGTGCGCTGACGATCGCCTGGGGCCCGTCGGTGCGCATGATCGCGCACGCGCTGCAAGTCGAGCTCGACGACGTGGTGCAGAAGCACGAGCTCGCGCTCGCGCCGGAAGACTTCGAGATTTCCTGCGGCAAGATCGCCAAGGGCACCATCGCGGGCATCCGCTTCGAGGTCGCCGGCATCGTAGGCGGCCGGCCTCGCATCTTCGTCGAGCACGTCACCCGCCTGCGCGACGACATCGCTCCGGAATGGCCGAAGGGCAACGGCCCGGGCACCTACCGGGTTACCATCGAAGGGATGCCGGCGATGAAGTGCGATCTCGACATCGGCTTCAACAGCAAGGACCACAACATCGACGGGTGCGTCGCCAGCGCGATGCGCGTCGTCAATGCCATCCCGGTGGTGTGCGAAGCGGCGCCGGGCCTGAAGACCTGGCCCGACCTACCGATCTACGCGGCCAGCGGAGCGCTGCGCCCCTGAATCCTTGCCGCAGCGGAGCACGCCGCCGCAGGCACGCCGAACCACCCAAGGAGGAACGATCATGGAAGTAGTGGTAGTCGAGGAAGTGGAAGCTCCGCTCGATGAGGTGTGGGAGATCGCCAGCGACTTCGGCGGCATCCAGCGCTGGAGCCCGGCGATCGAACGCTGCACGGTCACCGGCACGGGCGTCGGCGCGGTGCGCTCGGTCGAAATGAACGGCATCGCTCTAAGCGAGCGCCTGGAAGCGCTCGACAACGACCGGCACCGGCTGCAGTACTCGATCGTCGAGGGACCGCTGCCGCTGAAGAACTATCTCGCCACCATCGAGGTCGAGGAGACGGCCGAGGACCGCTGCCGCATCCGCTGGAGCAGCACCTTCGAGCCGGTCGGGCTGTCGGAGGAGCAGGCCAAGCAGCTGATCGACACCATCTACCGCCAGGGCATCCAAGGCATGCGCCGAGCTTTGGTGTAAAGCGGGCTAGAGGGTGCCTTGCGGGCCGCCGGCGATGAAGAGGGGCTCGATGCCTAGGCGGGCGGTGTCGGCTTCGAGATCGTGCTCCGACGGCGGCTCGATCGGTTCGCTGGCTGCGGCGAAGATAGCGGGGAGCAGCGAGAGGTCGCTGGCGCTGTTGAGGAAGAGGGTCGGCCGCGCCAGGACGAAATGAACGGCTCGGCGGATCGCGTCGGGGTCGCGCACCGGCTCGTACCAGCTGAAGCGTCGCGCCGGGACCTCGGCCCAGCGCCGCCGCGCTAGGGACTTGATGGTCTGCATCGCGACGCACCGCGCCGCACACAGGTTTGCCAGCGCTTCGAAGTGGGCCGCGTAGTGCGGCTGGCTCATCATGGTGAAGTTGTACGGCAGCAGCACCGCATCGAAGGGGAAGCGCTCGAGGCTGCGGCGATGCATGCGGGCGACATCGAGGCCGTGCCCGGTGACGCCGAGGAAGCGCACCAGGCCCTGCTCGCGCGCTTCGATCAAGGCTTCGAGCGCACCGCCCGGTCCGAGCGCTGTCGCCCAGTCGCGCTCGGGCACCAGGTTGTGCAGTTGGATCAGATCGAGCTGATCGACGCGCAGTCGCTCGAGCGAGCGATGGATGCTGTCGCGGGCGCGCTGGTAGTCGCGCTCGCCGGTCTTGGTGGCGAGAAAGAAGTCGCGGCGATGCTCGCGCATCCATGGCCCGATCCGCAGCTCGGCGTCGCCGTAGGAGGCGGCGGTGTCGAGGTGATTGATGCCGTAGGCGAGCAGTTGCTCGAGCACCCGATCGGCGCTGTCCTGGCGCATCGTCGCCAACCCGGCGGCGCCGAACAGCACGCGGCTGCTGCGATGTCCCGTCCGCCCGAAAGGAATGCGCTCGATCATCGCCTCATCTTCGGCCATGGCGCCGGGGATGCAAGAACGGAAGGCCTTTACCGAGGCTGTACAAAATCCCCCTGCGCCTGCGGCGCGCGGGATTTCTGAGAGTGCGAAGCGAAGCGGAGGATACGCAGCGAACCTGCCGCGCTCTACCGAGCGCAGCTACAGCGAACCTGCCGCGCTCTACCGAGCGCAGCTACAGCGAACCTGCCGCGCTCTACCGAGCGCAGCTACAGCCAACCTGCCGCGCTCTACCGAGCGCAGCTACAGTGAACCTGCCGCGCTCTACCGAGCGCAGCTACAGCGAACCTGCCGCGCTCTACCGAGCGCAGCTACAGTGAACCTGCCGCGCTCTACCGAGCGCAGCTACAGTGAACCTGCCGCGCTCTACCGAGCGCAGCTACAGCGAACCTGCCGCGCTCTACCGAGCGCAGCTACAGCGAACCTGCCGCGCTCTACCGAGCGCAGCTACAGCGAACCTGCCGCGCTCTACCGAGCGCA
>DASPMH010000414.1:0-2691 GCA_035627175.1 Terriglobales bacterium
CGGCTACACAGGGGTGCGGGTTGGGCGTGGGGTTTGGGTTGGCAGGGTGGGCGCGGGGCAGCCGGTCAGGGCCATGTTGACGCCCTGTAGGATCTCGTCGACGGTCACTTGATTATCGGCGCTGGCGTCGGCGGCAGCGCACTCGCTGAGCGGCCGGTTGCCGAGGGCGATGTTGACGGTCAGGATCACCTCGTCGACGGTGACCGTGTTGCTGCGGTTGCAATCGCCGCTGCAAGCCGGCGCCACGCTCGGGCCGCTGCAGACGGCGCTCGGGCAGTCGCTGTTGTCGACGCAGGGCTGAGCCGCGAAGGCGCCGGTGGTGCAAGCGGTGCCGCTGGCGATACAGGCCGAATCGCCGCAGCCGGCATCGTCGAGGCACGGTGCTGCCTTGCGCTTGCCGCCGGAGCAGACCTTGTGGGTGCCGGCGCAGGGCGCGCCATCGCGACACTCGAGCTCGAGCAGACAGCACGACCCGGCACGCGGACCGCCGGCGCAGGTGCCGCGTTGCGCGTCGGTCGGGCACGGACTGGCGTTGCTGCACGAGCTGCTCGGACAAGCGCAGCGCGCAGCGTCGTCGCTACCGCCGTCGCAGACTCCCTGCAGCATGACACACACACCGCCCGAGCATTGCTCGTTCGAGCTGCAACTGCGGCCGTCGCGCCCACCGCCGGAGCAAAGCATAGCCGGGGTGCGCGTCGGAGTCGGCGTCGGTTGCGCCGGCACGACGGTCGCCGAAACCGCCAGCAGCGTCACCGCGAAGGCAGCGCGGACAAGAAAGTTCATCGGGATTCGCCGGTTGTGCCTGCCGTGGCCTGCAAAGTCTATCGCAATCGGCGGCGGCATAGCCCGCCAGGCGCGGCAATTTCGGCTTTGTCGAGCGGGCTGCTAAGGTCGCCGATCGATGCGGTTGTTCTACGCGATCGCCCGGCAGAACCCGCGGCGCTCGTTGATCCTCTTCCTTTGTATCCTCCTCGGTGGCTTGGCCGACGGTATCGGCGCTTCCAGCCTGGTGCCGTTCATCAGCCAAGCGGCCAGCCGCACCAGCGGCGGCGTGGGTGGTGGCGCGACTTCAGGATTCGAACAGAGTGTCCGCGATGCCCTCACCTCGCTCGGCATCGAGCCGACCATGGGCGCACTGCTCGGGCTCGTCGTAGGCGCGATCATCCTCAAGGCGATCCTGCTGCTGATCGCCAACCGTCAGATCGGCTTCTGCGTCGCTCATACCGCCACCGACCTGCGTCTGGCGCTGTTGCGCGCCCTGCTGCGGACGCGTTGGAGCTATTACGTCCATCAACCGATCGGCAGCTTCGCCAACTCGATGTCGATCGAAGCGCTGCGCGCGGCGGAGTCCTATCTCTGCGCCGCGACGATGCTCTCGTTCGGCGTCGACGCCCTGATCTCGTTCTCGATCATTCTGCTGATCTCGTGGAAAGCCGGGCTGCTCGCCTTCGCCGCCGCGGCTATGGTCGCCTTCTTGTTGCGCCGGCTGGTGCGCTCGGCGCGGCGAGCGGGTGTCAGCCAGACGCGCCTGGCGCGATCGCTGTTGTCGCGGCTGACCGACATCCTGCAGGGCATCAAGCCGCTGAAATCGATGAGTCGGGAGATGCTGGTGGCGCCGCTGCTCGAGAGCGACACCCAGCAGCTCAACCGTGCTCTCGAGAAGGCGGTGGTCAGCAAGGCAGCGATGCGCGCCATCCAGGACTCGCTGGTCTTGCTGCTGCTGGCAGTTGGCTTGTACGCCGCGGTGACGCTCGCCTCTCTGCCCCTGCCGATCGTGGTGACCCTGGCGCTGTTGAGCCAGCGCATCATCGGCGCCGCCGGCAAGATGCAGAAGGAGTACCAGAAGCTCGCCATCGACGAGAGCGCCTTCTGGTCGATGCGCAAAATGATCGACGAGGCCGAGAGTGCGCGCGAGCTGATTCCCGGCCGCATCGCTCCGCAGCTCGAGCGCGCCATCGCCCTGGAAAGCGTCGGATTTGCCTACGACCAGAGCGATCGCTGGATCCTGCGCGACCTGTCGCTGGCGATTCCGGTCGGCGAGCTGACGGTACTGGTCGGCTCGTCGGGCGCAGGCAAGACCACCATCGTCGATCTGATCGTCGGCTTGATGCAGCCGCAGGAAGGCCGGGTGCTGATCGACGACATCTCGCTGGCGGAGATCGATGCGGCGGCGTGGCGGTCGCGCATCGGGTACGTGCCGCAGGAGACTTTCCTGCTGCACGACACCGTACGGATGAACGTCAGCCTCGGCGATCCCGGCGTCTCACAGACGGACATCGAGCGGGCGCTGGAAGACGCCGGTGTTCGCGAGGTGGTGGCGGCGTTGCCCGAGGATCTCGATACCATCGTCGGGGAACGAGGCCTGCGCTTCTCCGGCGGCCAGCGCCAGCGGATTGCCTTGGCGCGAGCGCTGGTGCGGCGGCCGCAGCTGTTGATCCTCGACGAGGCGACGACGGCGCTCGATCCGGCGACCGAGCGCGAGATCTGCGCCACGCTGCGCCAGCTGCGTTCGAGGATGGCCGTGGTAGCGATCTGCCACCAAGGCGCGCTGATCGAAGAAGCCGACCGCTTGTATCGACTCGCCGAAGGCCAAGCGCAGCGGGAACGGTAGGCGTGCGCGTAGCTGCGCTCGGCAGAGCGCGGCAGGTGTGTAGCTGCGCTCGGCAGAGCGCGGCAGGTGCGTAGCTGCGC
>DASPMH010000415.1:0-8146 GCA_035627175.1 Terriglobales bacterium
CCTCGCCCGCCATGGCGTCACGGATCGCAGCTTCACACAGGTGAGCCCGTCCGCCGACGCAGAAGTGGCAGCGGCCGCAGTTCTGTACCCATGACAAGACGACGTGATCGCCGGGAGCGAGATTTTTCACCCCCTTGCCGACCGCTTCGACGACGCCCGCGCCCTCGTGGCCGAGAATGGCCGGAGGCGGGAGGGGAATCTTGGCTTGTACGACTGAGAGATCGGAATGGCAGACACCGCTTGCGGCAAGCTTGACGAGGATTTCGTCCTCGCGCGGGTCCTTCAAAGTCACCGTCTCGATTGCGAGCGGCTCGTTGAAGTTGTTCATCACTGCAGCTTTGACCATCGCCTGTCCTCCTATTGTGATTCGTATGCCCGCGGCGCCGGCCTCGGCTCAACCGAGCTGCGCCAACAATTTCCTCAGTCGCGGCGTCGATGCCAGAGCCTTCTTCAGATGTCTCATCTCGGCGGCGTCGATCACCAGCGGCGAGCGCTGAAACTTGCCCTTGCCGTCGTAGTGACAGAAACGGATGGCGTAGCGTCCCGTCGCTTTGCCTTCGGTGAACTTGAGCAGCTGGACCGTAGGCCGGTGATGGGTAGTGAGGAATTGCGCCTCCTCCTCGATCACGCCGCGCCCCGCACGGAGCGCAAAGCTCTTGGCCTTGGTCAATTTCGCCATCGAATCGCCCTCCCGCAGCGACAGAAAAAATCGGCCTGACGTTTCACGTTTCCCAGCGAAGCACAACGGCGGCCGCTACCGCTGTCCGGCCCCCTCCCCCGCGCGCATTTTTTGCGCGGGGCGGGAGGGTTGGGGAAGGGCTCACGGGGGAAGGAGATCGGACCCAGCTACATACCGACGGAGGAGCGGGGGACGAAGTAGTGATGGCGGTAGAACTGCAGCTCGTCGATCGACTCGCGTATGTCGTCGAGCGCCAGGTGAGCGTGCTTCTTCTCGGGCGGCTGGGCACCGCGCGGATACCAGCGCCGCACCAGCTCTTTGATCGTGCTGACGTCGATGTTGCGGTAGTGGAAGAAAGACTCGAGCTGCGGCATGTGGCGGGCGAGAAAGCGGCGATCCTGGTGGATCGAGTTGCCGCACAGCGGCGACTCGCCCTTGCGGCAGTAGCGCTTGAGGAACGTCAGCGTCTTGCGCTCCGCCTGGGCGACGCTGGTCTTCGAGCGCAGCACGCGCTCGCTCAGCCCGGAGCTGCCGTGGTGCTCGCGGTTCCAATCGTCCATGCCGTCGAGCAACTCACGGCTCTGGTGGATCACCATCGCCGGGCCCTCGGCGACGAGCTCGAGCTCGTTGGTGGTGATGACGGTGGCAATCTCGAGGATGACATCGCGATCCGGGTCGAGGCCCGACATCTCCATATCCATCCAGACCAGGCGGGTAGCGGCTTGCTTCGGCATGCGTGTTCCTGCTGCTAGCAGCTCATCGGCGCGAGCGCGAGCGATGCGCGGGGTCCACCAGCGGATCGGCCCGAGGCGCACCGGCGACACGGCGGCTTGCGCTGGCTGCCTTGATTGCGTATGCGATGAGCCCGCCGCGAACGAGCCTCGTTCCATCCGGGTACGGTGAGTGTAGCTCAACGGTAGAGCACTGGACTGTGGCTCCAGGGGTTGTGGGTTCGAGACCCATCACTCACCCTCCTTTGCCGGCATGGCGCGCTCCTGCGGCGCTTCTAGGATGACCCGCCGTGAAAAAGCCGTACGCATCGGCCAGATCCTCGACGAGCTCTACCCCGATCCCGACATTCCGCTGCATCACCATGACCCCTTCACCCTGCTGATCGCGGTGGTGCTGTCGGCGCAAACCACCGATGCCCGGGTCAACTTGGTCACTCCCCAGCTGTTTCACCGCGCCCGCACGCCCGAGGCGATGGTGCGGCTCGGCGTCGAGGAGATCCACCGCTTGATCCGCACCTGCGGTCTCGCCCCTGCCAAGGCGAAGAACATCCACGCCCTGTCGCAAATCCTGGTCGAGCAGTACGGTGGCCAAGTTCCCGGCACCCTTAGCGAGCTCGAGGCGCTACCGGGGGTCGGTCACAAGACCGCCAGCGTGATGATGGTCCAGGTGTTCGACACTCCCGCCTTTCCGGTCGACACCCACATTCATCGTCTCGCCGCGCGCTGGGGTTTATCGAGCGGCAAGAACGTCGAGCAGACCGAGCGCGACCTCAAGCGAGTCTTCCCGCGCGAACAGTGGTCGCGGCTGCACCTGCAGATCATCTACTTCGGACGCGAGCACTGTCCGGCGCTCGGCCACGACCTCGACCGGTGCCGCATCTGCTCGTGGGCCGCCTCACAGCAGCGCAAGCAGTTCGAAAGGCGCAAACGGCCGGCGCGGGTGCGTGCCTCAGGCGGCGCTGCGGTCGGCAAACCGGCGCGCCAGCTCCGGCTCCGGTAAGGGACAACTGTCGTACTTGCCGAACCAGCGGTAGCGGTTGGCGGCGACCCAATCGTAGGCGCGGTCGCGCCAACTACGGGGGACCAACCGCAGCACACCGGCCATTCGCCACGGGCCGCCGAACAATTGCATCGTCTCGATCGCCGCGTCGGAACGTTCGAGCAGCACCGGCTCGCCGGCTGCGGCGGGAGTGAACAGGTACATCGTGTCGAGCTGATCGACGTCCTTGCCGAAGCGGCGCAACGTCTCCTTGGCGAGATCACTCTGCAATGGCGCCACCCGCACCCGCTCGGCGCGGTCATGACGCAGCACGAAGCGCACCGCGCCGTTACACAGGCCACAGACGCCATCGTAGAAAAGGATCGCCGGCTGATCGGCCATGGCGCCATGCTACCCTGCTGCCCGTCCGGGAGCGAGTGCCGTTGAGGAGTCAGGCGACCTCCAGAAATTCCCCGCGCCTGCGGCGCCGCCCCCTTTGGGAAAGTTGGGAAAGGGGGCGAGGCCTGGCTGGCGCATCGTGCGGGCCGCTACGGGCGGCGATGACTCCAGGGCTGGCTCTGCTCCAACTGCGCCGCTACCTGCAGCAAGAGATCCTCGCGATGGTGATCGGCCACCAGCTGCACGCCGATCGGCAGGCCGGCTTCATTCCAATGTAGCGGCAGTGAGATCGCCGGCTGGCCGGTGAGATTGAACGGCGGTGTGAACGGAATCAGGCCGAGCACCTTGGCCATACCCTCCATCGGATTGTCCGGCGGAGCTGCGAGCGCACCGATCTTTGGCGGCGGCTCGCCGAGCGTCGGCGTCAGCAGCAGATCGAATCCGTCCGCCCACCACTGCGACATGCGACGGGTAAAGCCGTGCACCTGATTGAGGGTGCGGATGTACTGCGCCGCGCCGACATTGCGACCGAGCTCGGCGAACGTCCACGTGCCTACCTCGACGTCGCTCGCGGTGATCGGTTTGCCGATCCTCTCGCTCCATTCGCTGAGCGAAGCCGCCACCCAAGCAGTCACGATTGTAGTGAAGCCGTTGATGCGGGTGTCGAGATCGTCGAGCGCGATGGGATAAGCGAGCTCGACGCTGTGACCGAGCGACTCGAGCAACTTGCCGGCATGGCGCACCGCGGCGACGCAGTCTTGATGCAATCCGCCCATCCCGGGGATGGTGTCGAGCAAGCCGATGCGCAGCTTGCCGGGATCGCGTTGCGCCAGCTGTGCGAACGAGGTGGCAGGCGGCGGTGCGACATAGGGATCGCCCGGCATGCCGCCGGCGACGACGTCGAGGATCGCGGCGCAGTCGCGCACCGTGCGCGTCACCGCGTGCGAAATCACCAGGCCGGCCCAGTATTCGCCATGATCCGGTCCCATCGACACACGCCCGCGGGTCGGCTTGAGCCCGACCAAGCCGCATTCGCTCGCCGGTATGCGAATCGAGCCGCCGCCGTCGCTGGCATGCGCCGCCGCAACCATGCCAGCGGCAACCGCGGCCGCCGAGCCACCGCTCGAGCCCCCGGTCGAATATTCCGGATTCCACGGGTTGCGGCTCGCCCCGTAGCTGACCGGCTCGGTGGTGACGTTGAGGCCGAGCTCGGGCGTATTGGTCTTGCCGGCGATGACGAAGCCCGCTTGGCGCAGTTTGGCGACGAAATAGGAATCGTGGCTGGCGGCGAAGCCGTGCTGCTTCAGAAAGCGCATGCCGCAATGCAGCGGATCGCCGGCAGAGGAGACATCGAGATCCTTGAGCAGGAACGGCACGCCCCGGAAAGGTCCGTCCGGTAGCGATCCGCGCGCCTCGCGGCGGGCTCGGTCGAAGAGCGGATGAATTACCGCATTCAAGCGCGGATTGAGGGCTTCGATGCACGCGATGGCGGCCTCGACGAGCTCGCTCGGTTGGACCTCGCCCTTACGCACCAGCTCCGCTTGCGCCACGGCATCGAGCCGCATCAACTCCGACATACGTTCCTCCTATGCACGGCGAGATAGTCCCCGTAGGCCAGGCGCGCCGCAGCAGAGCGCGCTACAGCCGCCTTCATTGGATCAGGCCGGCGAAGCGGCTCGCCGCGAGCGTGCCGATGATGTCGATGCGGCGGATGTTGTCGCGAATCTCCTCCGCAAATTCCTTGCGGCGCCGGGCAACGTCCGGGCTGGCCGCTACCAAGCCGCGGTTCTTGGCGAGCTTGAAAGCGGTTTCGAACAAGACCTTCGACACCGACTCGGTGCTGCGAATGCGACGCTGCAAACGGTACTGCTTGCCGAGTGCGAGACACTTGGGCAGCAACACTTTCTCGTCGACCTCGCGCTCGATGCTCTCCATGCACAAGACGTCGGCGACCACCTGATACGCTTCCAGGAACGGCCGCAGGACCCGGTGCGAGCTGAACGGGCGCACTTCGCGCAGCAACGCACGAATGGCATCCGGACCTTGCTCCAGCCGCGCCTCCCAGTCGGAGGCATGCAGCGCCATCTCGCGGCGCAGCTCTTGTCGATAGGTGTCCTTGTCGGCGAAGAAAAACTCGAACTTGAGCAGGTCGCGCGAGCGCATCGCGTCCTCCCAGAACGCCTCGCGCCCACCGCCACTGTCGGCGGCGTGCAACAGCGCCAGCTCGGCGATCGCCCCATTGAGGAAGAAGTGGATGATGGTGTTGCGGTAGTAGGCGGCAGCCAGGTGTTGGTCGTCGCCGACGCGGTACACCGGCTCGAGCCCTTCGGTGAACACCGTGACCACGCCATTGTCGACGAGTTGCTCGAGCACTCGCTCGATGCCTGCGGCACCGAAATCGAGCGCCTCGGTGGTCGGCAATTGGCGGCGACCGACGTAATCGACCAGATTGGTCAGAGCGCTGCCGATCTCACTGACGGTCATGGCGCGATCGAGCGTGCCGAGCAGAGCCATGGTCACCAGCGAAGTCGGCGTGATCGGGGTGACCCGGTTGATGCGCACCGAGACCTCGAAGGCGAGCTTCTGCAGCGCCAAGCTGCTCTCGTCCTCACCGCCCTCGTGGCTCTCCGCAGCGCTGCCCTCCCTCTTTAGATTCTCCGCCAGCGACAAGGGCTCGCCGAAGTTGATGTGGATGCGGCCGTAACGGCGGCGCAGAGCGCGCAGCACCTTCAGAAACCAGCCGAAGCTCTCGCGCTGCTTGGGCGCGCCGCGCTGCTCGGCGGCATAGTCGCCGACGTCGGCGATCTGGTCGTAGGCAATGGAAACGGGCACCAGGTAGACGTCTTCGCTCTTGCCGCGACGCCAGGCGTCGACAACATACGCGAGCAAGCCGAAGCGCGGCGGCAGTAACTTCCCCGAGCGCGAGCGACCACCCTCGATGTACCACTCGAGCGGGAAGCGCTTTTCGATCAGGTAATCGATGTATTGGCGCAGGACGAACTTGTAGGTCGGATTGTCCTTGAAAGAGCGCCGGATGAAGAACACGCCGCTGCGCCGCACCAGCGGGCCGACGGGAAAAAAGTTCATGTTGATGCCGCCGGCGGTGTGGTTGGGCGGATGACCGTTCTCGTGCAGGGCGTATTGCAGCACCAGATGGTCGAGGTTCGACTTATGCGTCGGCAGAAATACCACCGGGTAGCGCTGCGCCAAGGTGTACACTTCCTCGAGCGACTCGCGGTCGTAGTGCAGCGCCGCCTCGTAGCCGCGCCGATAGAGGTAGCGGATGAGATTGGCGACCAGATCGATGACCAGCGTGCTGTGGGTCGCAGCGATCTCGCCCAGGTAATCGGCCGCCTCGCCGGCCACCTCGACCTCAGGCCGGCCGAGCTCGCGCGCCAGCCCGGCGATGCCGCCGCGAAAGGCCGGTCTCGCCAGAATGTCTTCGTAGACGAGCCGCGGCACCTTGTAGCGCGCGCCACGCAGGCGTCGCTCGGCGCGCTCGAGCGCGAGGGTCGCCTGCCGGGCGACGAAATCGGCAAGGCCGGTGGTCAGCGACGGATCGCTGCCGCCGGCTTGGCGCCAGCGATCGCGCAGCTCCGATAAGTGCGCCGGATCGCCGACCACGACACTGCAGCGATCGGGGTGGCGCCGGTAGGTCCATTGTTGCCGCCACTGCCCCGGATCGCGCGGGTCGCCGAGTGTCAGCAGGTCGCGAAAGCGAACTTGGCGGGTGCCATCGCGCTGCGGCGGGTGCCAGGCGACTCGCAGCGGCGTCAGCAGCGGGTCGTCGCCGGTGGTGAGACACGCCTCGAGACGAGGATCGAGCCGGCGCGAGCCGTGGCTGCGCCGGGAAGGCGGAATCGGGATCTCATCGCAAGGACTGCTGCCGTCGCTGCCACCGTTGGCGACGATCCACTCGTGCAGCAAGCGCGCTTCGAACGGGCTGCTGGCGTCGAGTAAGTAGATCACCCGGCGCTCGCCGTTGCTGAGCGGCGGAACGGAGGCTGCGACGGCGATGGAGGGCGACGACACGCCCGCTCTCTTAGCTGCAAGCGCTATGGAATTCACCTGTCGGCGCAAGCCGTATGGCTCGACTGAGTCGCGGTGGCCGCGCTATCGATTGCCGCCATGCTCAGCTTGTGGTTCTCCCAGTGTTCCCGCGAGAGCTTTTTCCGGGACTATTTTCAGCGCGAACCGCTGGCGCAGACCGGCACCGCAGTCACCGCGGTCTCGCTGCTGACCTGGGGGATGGTGCGGCGACTGTGCCACGCCGGGGCAGATCTGCTGCTGGTTCACGCCGGCCAGCTGCGCCAAGAGCCGGCGCCCGCCAGCTTCGCTGAGCTAGAAGAGCTCTTCCGGCAGGGTTGGTCGTTGGTGCTGCGCGCCTGCGAGCGCCAGGACACCGGGTTGGCGATGCTGACGCGCGCCTTCGCTGCCGAGATCGAGGGCGACGTGTCGATTCAGATCTACGCCACGCCGGCGAAGGCCCAGGGTTTCGGCTGGCACTATGATTTCGAGGACGTGTTCATAGCCCAGTCCACCGGCAGCAAGACCTATTTTCTGCGGCGCAACACGATCAACCCGGAGCCGACCCGCGACGCGATGCCGCGCGAGATGGGGTACGAGCGGGAGACCGGCCCGATCTTCTCGTCGACCTTGCAAGCAGGCGACGCGCTCTACATCCCGCGCGGCTGGTGGCATGCGGCACGAGCCGACGAAACCTCGCTGTCGATGTCCGTCGGCGTCGCCAGCCCGGCAGCGTGGGGAAAATCCAGCGCGGTTGATCCTGCGGTTGGATCGGTGGCAAGTGTGCGCCCATGCCGTTGCACGCCGAGCTGATCGAGGAAATCGAGGTAGGCCCTTCCGGACCTCATATCGGCGCCTTCTTCGATCTCGATCAAACTCTGATCGCGACCTTTTCGATGTTCGAATTCTTTCGCGAAGGGTTGCGCAGCGGGTTCATGGGTCTGAGCGACGTCGGCCAGGCTGTCGCAACCATCACCCAATTCCAGCTCGGTCAGATCAGCTTCGCCCGTTTCGTCACCCGCATGACCGGTGTGCTCAAGGGTCGCTCGGAGGATGAGCTTGCGGAGGTCGGCGAGCGAATCTTCCACGAGAGGCTAGCTGCGGAGGTCTATCCGGAGGCGCGTGCGCTGGTCGCCGCACATCGTCGCAAGCAGCATACGGTGGCGATCGTCTCGGCATCGACGCCCTATCAAGCTCATCCGCTGGCGGCCGACTTCGGCATTCCCCACGTGCTCTGCACCCAACTCCAGGTGCGCAACGGCAAGTTCACCGGGCGCTTGGTCCAGCCGACCTGTTACGGTGAGGGCAAAGCGATCCACGCCCGGCGCCTCG
>DASPMH010000416.1:0-2858 GCA_035627175.1 Terriglobales bacterium
CCGGGCTCAGCCGCCGCGCTCTACCGCCGCGCTCTACCGAGCGCTCAGCCGCCGCGCTCTACCGAGCGGCTCAGCCGCCGCGCTCTACCGAGCGCAGCTACAGCTACTCCGCTAACAGGGCGAGCAGGTCGTCTCGGGTCAGAGCGGCGGCTTGGCTGGCTTGACCTAGGGCCGCGTCGGCGAGTTGGCGCTTGTGCTCTTGCAGCGCGAGGATGCGCTCCTCGACGGTGTCGGTCGCGACCAGCCGGTGAATCAGCACCGGGCGCTCCTGGCCGATGCGGTGGGCGCGATCCGCGGCTTGGTCCTCGACGGCGGGATTCCACCAGGGATCGAGCAGGAAGACGTGATCGGCGGCCGTCAGATTCAAGCCGGTGCCGCCGGCCTTGAGCGAGATCAGCATCACCGGCGGGCCCTCGTCGCGCTGGAAGGTCTCGACCACCGCGCCGCGATTCTGGGTGCTGCCGTCGAGTCGGGTGAAACCGATGCTTGCCTGCTCGAGGTGCGGCTCGATCAGGTCGAGCAGCGAGGTCCACTGCGAAAACACCAGCGCCTTGTGACCGTCGGCGACGACATTCTCCAAGGCCTCGCGCAGCACCTCGATCTTCGACGACGATTGCGCCTGCTGACCCGGCACCAGCGCCGGGTGACAGGCCGCCTGGCGCAAGCGCAGCAGCGCCTCGAGCGCTTCGAGCACGCCGCCCCCGGCGGACAGGCGCGCGACGAGGTCATTGACCGTCGCAGCGCGCACGGCGTCGTAGACGGCACGCTCCGACTCGGCGAGCTCGCAGTGCAAGACCACCTCCGTGCGCGGCGGCAGCTCGGGGGCGACGTCGCGCTTGAGGCGGCGCAGCACGAAGGGGCGGATGCGCTCGCGCAGTCGCCCGGCTGCATCCGGCTTGCCATCGGCGATCGGGCGCCCGTAGCGCTCCGCGAAGTCGGCGCGAGTACCGAGCAGGCCGCGATTCAGAAAGTGGAACTGACTCCACAGTTCTTCGAGCCGATTCTCCACCGGCGTTCCGCTGAGGGCGATGCGAAAGTCCGCCTTCAACCGAAACGCCGCGCGGGCGACCTGGCTGCCGACGTTCTTGATGTTCTGCGCCTCGTCGAGCACGACCGTGTCCCACCGCTGCGCCGCAAGCAGGTCCGCGTCCAAGCGCAGGATCGCATAGGTGGTAAGCGTCACCTGGGCCTCCGGGCTCAGGGCGCGCTTGGGGCCGTGGTGCAGATGGACACGCAGCTGCGGGCGGAAGCGACGGATCTCCTCGGCCCAATTCTGCACCACGCTGGTGGGGGCAACCACCAAGGTCCGGCCGCGGATCGCGCACAAGGCCTGCAACGTCTTGCCGAGACCCATGTCGTCGGCCAGCAGTGCGCCGAGTCCGGCCTCGCGCGCAAAGCAGAGCCAGTCGACGCCTTGGCGCTGGTAGTTTCGCAGCGTTGCCGCCAGATCAGCGGGCAACTCTGCCGGCGGCATCGCGGTGAAATCCGCAATCGAGTCGCGCAGTCGCCGTAGATCCGGCGGTACCTCCTGATCGAGATCACCGGCGAGGTTGGCAACCTCGGCGGCCATGCAGCGTGGCAGCTCGCCGTCGTTGGCGGCGCGCGCGGACAGAAGATCGGCGAGGCGATCGCCGAACTGCGCCAGCCACTCTGCCGGCAATGGCGCCCAGCCCTCATCGGCGAGCGGCACCAGCGACTCCCCTGCCCTCCAAGCGCGCAGCACCGCATCGGCATCGGCGCGCCCGCGCTTGCCACTCGCTGGATCTTCCGACTCGAAGATCACCTCGAGCTCGCCGCCCTCGAAGCGCACCCGAGCGCTGAGCGGGTTGGCGAGGAAGAATGCCTGGTGGCCGTGTCCGCGCAGGTCGCCACGCCACGACGCCAGCCGTTTGGCGAAGGCGACCGCCTCGGGCCCACTGAGCTCGACCGCGATACTGGGAGTCAGCTTGAGCGAGGCGTCGAGCTGGCGGGCCAGTCGCTGCTCGGCGGCTTCGTCGCGCAGCGGCAGCGGATCACTGAGCGGCACAAAGCGTCCCTCCTCGATTCGCGCCGTCGGCGGCTCGCCGTAGACGAGCGACGGCAGAACGACCAGACGCTCGCCCTCGCGCCGCGTCTCGACGACCAGGCGCGGCGGTACGGCCTTGGTGTTGGGAAGGCGCCGGGTGCGAATCTCGACCGCGATGCGTTTCTGCAGATCGGGGAGGATCTCGGTCACCAGCTCGGCGATGGCGCTCGGCGCGAAGCAGAGACCCTTGGGCAACTGCTCGCGCTCGCGCGCGGTCAGCGGCATCGAGCGCAGCGGCCGCAACGTATCGCCGCAGAGCGCGGCGCCGTTAGCGAAGACCTCGTCGATGGCAGGGTCTTGCTCGACGTAGAGGCGAACGCCGTCGTTCTGATCGACGACGCGACCGACGATGCCGACCGGTTCGGTCGAGATCTGCACCGGCTTGCCGTCGAGCTCGGCAGCGGAGGAATCCTCCAGCGCCACGAAGAGACGAGCGAGAAGCCCGGGCGCAACGGTTCCGCCGTAGGGCGCTTCGAGCAAGCCGTCGATCGTCCAATCGCGCTGGGTCGGCGCGAGCGAGATGCCACCGGGACGATTGTCGACGACTATCTTGAGTCTGGTAGCGAAGGCGTGCTCCTCGCTTCCCGCGACCACCACGCGCATCAGGGTTAGCCCTCCGGGAGCACGGGCGAAGCGATAGACCAGGCGGCCCATCGCCTGTGCGCCGCTGACGAGCGATCGACCTTCCTGCTCGGCGTGCTGCAGCGCGATGACGGCGGCGGCGACATGGGCGCAGGCGTCCTCGAGGCTGGGGCAGGCGCACTCCCAGGTGGCGAATTTGGCAGACAGCATC
>DASPMH010000417.1:0-12064 GCA_035627175.1 Terriglobales bacterium
GCGGGGAAGAGGATGACGCGGGAGCAGGAGCGGATCGGGTTGGTTTTCGCCGCGCTGTGTGCGGCCAGCAGTGCGGTGCTGCCGTCGATCGCCAAGCTCACCACCGGGCGAGCTTCGGCGATGTTGGTCGCTGCCCTGACCATCGTGGTTGCCGCCGTCTGCTCGGCGGTGATGCTGGTGGCCCGCGGCGAGCTCCGGGCGTTGACCGAGCCCGGCACTCGCTTGCCATTGCTCGTCGTCGGGGCGCTCGGCACGGCCGGCGCCAATGCGCTCTTCTACACCGGCACCAGTCGCAGCTCGGCGATCGAGACGGTGCTCTGCTTGCAGACCGAGCCGGCCTATTCGCTGCTGTTCGCGTGGCTGTTCCTGGGCCACCGGCCGGGGTTGCGGCGGGTCGCGGCGACGGTGGTGATCCTCGCCGGCATCGCGCTCGCCGTCGGCGCGCCCGGCGGCCGGGCGTCGCCCGGGGTGTGGTGGTTACTGGCTACGCCTTTGTGCTGGCAGACCTCGCATCTGGTCGTGCTGCGCTGGCTGCGCGGCATCAGTCCGTTCGTGCTGACCGCCGCGCGTTACGTCCATGGCGGATGGCTGCTGGCGCTGATGTGGCTGGTCGGCGGCGACCTGACCGAATTGCGGGTGTTGAGCGATTGGCGGGGGTTCGTGCCCGCACTGTTGTTGCAGGGGGTGGTGCTGAGCTACCTCGGCACGCTGGTCTGGTATCAGGCCTTGGTTCGCCTCGATCTCGCCCGCACCACGGCGATCGTCGTGCCCTCGATCCCGCTGATGTCGTTGCTGGCAAGCTTTCTGATCTTGGGAGAAGTGCCGTCGTGGCCGCAGGCGATCGGAGTGACGTGCACGGCGGCGGGCGTGCTCGCGTTCGTCACCGCGCCGCACCCCGAGCACCCTCCAGAGCTGTAGCGTCGGCTCTCCGAGCCGACCGGGTGGGGCGTGGGTGGCGGCGCGCTCGGAGAGCGCGCGCTACAGCGCTGGCGCGTTTGGAGAGCGCGCGCTACAGCGGGGCGATGGCGGCGAGGTCACGGGCGCAGGCGATTGCGACGAGCCGGGAAGAGGCGCGCCGGTTGGGTAATGTCAGCATCGTCGAGGTCACGCCGAGCCGGCGCGGCTTCGATCTCTACGTGGCGACACAAAAACAATCGCTGGCGCGGATCGCGCGGCTCGACGATAGGCCCCGCTCCGAGGCCGAGCTGGTGGCGCGGGCGACGGAGCTCGACGACGCCGAGGTGGCGGCGCTGGGGCTCGCGGCCGGTGCCGGCGATGTGCCGCCGGCGACGGTCCGCGCCGTTTCGGCGGCAGTCAGCGCGCCGCTGGTGCGGCTCGATTATGTCGTCGCGGCGAACCAGATCTATCAGGCGAGGCTGCTCGGCTTCGATGCGGTGATTGTGCCGGCGTCGTTGGCGCTCGATGAGCTGCGTCAGCTCGCCGCAGTCGCCGGCTCGCTGCACATGAGCGCTGTCGTCGAGGCTGGCGACGATGCCGAGGTGGCGGCGGCGTTGCAGTTGCCGCATGCGTCGGTCGGGCTCGCTTGTCACGACAGCGGCGGCCACTTGGATGTCGCGGCGGTGACGCGGCTGGCGGCGACGATCGATCCGGCGCGCACGGTGATTGCGATCGGCGAACCGGAGTCGAGCCAAACGCTGACGCAGCTGGCAGGGCGGGTCGATGCTTTGCTGGCTAGTGGCGAATGGATACCGATTGCCTGAAATCCCGCGCCTGCGGCGCTGAGGCTTTCGCCGGCGAAAGCCTCAGCCCTTTGGGGAAGGGGGCGCTTGCCTGGTTCCTTGGGTTAGGGTTGTTGCTGCTGCCGGCGGTGGCTCAGGCGATTCCGGTGTTTGCGCGGATCTACGATCAGCCTTGCGGCGCTTGTCACACCGTCTATCCGCAGCTCAACCCGGCCGGCGAAGATTTTCGCAGCCGCGGCCTGCACAGCATGACTGCGGCGATCGAACCGATTCGCCTGCACCGCCACTTCGAGTTGCCGGGTACACTTCCGATGGCGATTTCTCTCGGTGCCGGCGAGGACCTGATCCACAGTAACCCGGCCAGCGGCTCGAGCTCGACACGAACTCATTTCAACCTGAACTTCCTCAGCCTGCTGTTCGGAGGCGAGCTCGGACCGCACCTCTCCTTCCTCGGCGATTACGCCCCGATCGTTCTCCGCGACGCTCGTACCGGCGAGACGGACGTGCAAACCCGTCCGGGTATGGCCTTCCTGCAGGGGCACGCTGCGATCGATGACACCCTGCTCAATCTGCGCGCCGGGTTGTTCGAGCTGCCTTTGGGGAACTCGCCGCGGGTGCATCGTCTGACGACGCGCCCCTATCTGATCTACGCCACCAATGCCTTTCGCTTGCTCGGCCGGCCGCCGCCGCTGCAGCATGGCCGCACGGACAGTGTCAGCCTCGCCTCGACGCAAATCGGCGCCGAGCTCGAAGGGCGGCATCGGAGCAGCGGCTGGGAATGGTCGAGCGGCGCGGTCGCAGGCAGCAACAATCGTCGTGACAACAACGACAGTGCCGATTTCTTCCTCCGATGCGGCTGGCGGCCGAACGCCAACCGCGCCGGCTTCTTCTTGTATTACAGCCCCGATACACTCGCCGATGGGGTGCGCGACCGGGTCCTGCGGATGGGGCCCGATGTGACCCTGTACTCGCGGCACGCCATCCTGACGGCGCAGGCGCTCGCCGGACACGACTCCAATCCGGGCGACCGCGGCGTCGGCTTGTGGTTCTATGGCGGCTTTGTCGAGATCGATCTGCGACTGATCCCCGAGCTGCTGGCACTGTTACGGGTCGACGCCGTCGGCATGCCCGGGTATGACGACCGCTCCGATGGCGGTGCGATCCACGTCGATCGCACGCTGTGGGAATTTACCGGGGGAGCACAGTACTTGTTGCACGAAAACTTGAAGCTGGTTGCGGAGGTGACCTATTCCGAAAACCACGATGCGGTGAGCAACACGACAGCGACGGGATGGAATGCCACGGTTCGTTTGCTGAGTGCCTTCTGGCCGCTCGAGCCCCCTTTTTTCGGAGATCAGCTGTGGCCGCGGCGATGAGGGGCTCGGTGCGATCGGCCGTCCTGTTGGCATTGCTCGCAAGCGCGGACGTTGCCGTGGCGCAAAGCGTTGCCGGCCGTATCACCCAGGAGGGTGCGCCGGTCGCCGATGCGGTCGTCTATCTCGAAGGCGCGAACGCGGCACCTGTGGCGACGCCACCAGCGCGAGCGACGATGGACCAGCGCGATTTGCGCTTCGTCCCGCCGCTCTTGGTGATCGCGCGGGGGACGACCGTCGACTTCACCAACAGCGACGATATCCAGCACAATGTCTTCTCGCCTTCGAGCGTCGCTCGCAAGTTCGATCTCGGCACCTATGGACCGGGGGCTGTGCGCAGCATCACTTTCGATCAGGCGGGCGAGGCGGTGATCCTGTGCAACATCCACATGGAGATGGAAGCGCGGATTCTGGTGCTCGAGCAGCCCTACTTCGCCAAGACCTCGGCCGACGGCCGCTACCGGATCGACGATGTCCGGCCGGGGCAGTACACGCTCAAGGTGTGGCGGGAGAAGCCGCTCGCCATCAGCCGTAGCGCGGCAGTCGGGGCCGGCGTGACTACCGTCGACCTGGCACTGCCGGATTAGCGCGATGCGGCGCCTGCTACCGCAACACTGGAGCATCCGCACCAAGAGTGTGGCGCTGGTTGCGGGCTACATCTTTCTCTTACTGGCGGTCTACGCCGCTTTCACCCGTTCGCTGCTGCGCAGCGAGACCGCCAGCACTCACGACCGGCTGAGACAGACCGCGACCTTGCTGGCCGCCGAAGTCGATGCCTATCTCGCCTCCGGCCGGGATCGCTTGGGGACGGTGGCACGCTTGCCGGGCATGAAGTACGGGCTGCGCTCGATGCCGGGCGCCTCGAGCGAGGGGCGTATCCCGCCGTGGACCTCGCTGCACTATCTGTTCTTTCGCTCGCCGGTGTTCACCGGCGGAGTGTTCCTGGTCGACCGCAACGATAAGCTGCTGTGGAGCGAGCCGCCGGGAAGGTCGTGGCCGGCGGAGCAGTTGGCGCACCATCCGACGGTGGTGCGGACCTTCGACAGCGGCGAAGAGACGATCTCGGTCGGACGCGAGAGCAGCTTCCTGCTCGATCGGCCGCACGTGATCATCACTGTCCCGGTACGCAATCCCGATGGCCAGATCGACGGCGTCCTCGGCGGCATCGTCGATCTTCAGGCGCCGGGCCTGCTCAAGAGCTTCGAGGCGGTGATCACTACCGGCGGCCGCTTCGTCGATATGATCGATCAGGCAGGGACGGTACTCGCCAGCAGCGATTCGGAACGGGCGATGCGGCGGATCGACGGCGGCGACGCCGAGGTCATGCGCGCCGCGGTGTCGCTGACGCAGGCGCCTTGGCAGATCGTCTCGGCGCAACCGCGCGAGCTGGCGCTCGCCGAGGTCGGCAGGTTCCAGCGCATGCTGCTCGCCCTGGGATCGGTCCTGCTGCTCGGCGCAATCATCTTCGGCGCGCCGGTGGTGCGCGGCTTTGCTCGCGACATCGGCAGCTTGACTCATGCTGCCGAGACGATGGCGCGTGGTGATCTGTCGCAACCGGTTGCGGTTCAGCGCCGCGCCGACGAGCTCGGTACGCTGGCGCGCAGCCTCGACATGATGCGCACCGAGCTGTTGCACTCGCGGGCGGCGCTGGAGCGTCGCTTGGAAGAGCGCGAAGAGATGATCCGTCTCAAGGACACCTTCCTCGCCAACATCTCCCACGAGCTGCGTACTCCCCTGAACGCGATCATCGGCTACAACGACATGCTCGCCGATAGCGGCGTCGACGCGACCTGCCGCGAGCTGGCGTCGCAGGTACGGCGGCAAGCGGAGCATCTGCACCACTTGCTGTCGGACCTGTTGACCTTGTCGGGCTTGAACATCGGCCGGCTCGCGATCGAAATCAGCCCGGTGCAGATTCCGGCCTTGTTGGCGCATCTGCGTCCGATGGCGGAGCGACTGGCGGGATCCTCACGCGTGGAGCTGGTCTGGAAATGCCCGCCGTCGCTGCCGAGCATCACGACCGACCCCTTGCGGCTGGAGCAGATCCTCACCAATCTGATCAGCAACGCCTTCAAGTTCACCAAGCAAGGACGAGTCGAGGTGCGGGTGGTGTTGGATCGCGGCGAGCGGGTGCGCTTCGAGATCTGCGACACCGGCATCGGCATAGACGAGCGCGAGCAGGCGCACATCTTCGACGAATTCTGGCAAGCCGACGGCGCGCCGACGAGCAGCCGCGGCGGCGTCGGCCTCGGCTTGGCGCTGGTCAAGAAGCTGACGACGATGCTGCACGGCGAAGTGTCGCTGCGCAGCGAGGTCGGCGTGGGCTCGACCTTTACGGTAACGCTACCGCTGCGCTACCAGCTCTAGCTCTATCGCCTGCCCGAAAGGCTGCGCGCAATTCGCTGTAGCGTGCGTGTGAGGCCCCCGCTGTAGCGGCGCTCTCTGAGCGCGCCGGTCGGGTCGTAGCGATGGTGCGCCGGTGTGTCCTAGTTGGCCAGGTGCGCGCGGAGAGCGCACGCTACTCGTGCTTGGCGCGGCCGCGTGGCGGCGTCGGCTCTTCGTGATGGCCGCTGGGGGAGTCCTCCGGAGTGTCGAAGGGGCGCGCGATGCCGGCATTCGGTGAGGTCGGCAGCTTGCGGCCTTTGTTGCCTGATTGATGGTCGTGCGAATCCTGTTGTTCTTGTTTGTTCATCTTCTACTCCATCGTTCGGTTCGGGCTCACAGCGCGTGTTTGACGGCGCGCGTGCCGGCGGTGCCGGCGATTTTGGTCAGTGCGGCCATGATCGCCATCTTGGTGTCCGGCTTGCGTTCGATTGCTCGCAGCAGCCGATCCGGATCGTGCGAGACGACCCTCGCGGCCTGACCGAGCTTGCGCAGCCGCAGCGGCAGGGGATCGGGTTGCCGGGCTCGCCGCCCGTAGGCGACCAGACCGGCCACCAACAGCGCTGCAGCGATGCCACCGACGATCAGCGCGGTCGAATGGCGACTCGCCTGAAGCTGCATGTTGGTCATCTCGTGGCGCCGCCGATCGAGCTCGCCGACGAGATTGCCGAGCTCGCTACGCAGCGCCTCGATCTCGTCTTCGATCTCACCCACTTCGCCGTCGTCCGTAGACGTCGCCTCGACCTCTATCGGCTCCTGCAGGACCTCATCCGAGGTCGACATCGTATCGGCACCGTTGAGCGGCGTAGTGTGGTTCACGCCAGTTCTTCCTTGGCCCATTGCACATCCTCTTTCAGTGTCTTGCGAGTGCGCGCCAAAGGCTGGCCAACGTGCTGCTTCCAGCCGGTGACACCCGCGATCAATGTGATCAGTACCAGCGCCCCAGCCAGCAACAGCGCGCCGAAGCGCGCGTCAAGATACGGCGCCAGGGCGAATACCGCCGCTACCAGCAGCAGGTTGAGCGCCGCCATGCCGGCGACCCCGGCGATCGCCAGGCGTTTGACCATGCTCAATTCCGATTGCAGATCGGCCTTGAGCTCGGTGCGCGCCAGGTCGACCTCCTTGCGCACGAGCAGCGCCGTCTTGGAGGCGATCTCTCCCATCAAATCCATCGTCGACAGGTCACGCGGCGGAAGGTGCGCATGGACGCTAGCGGCTTCGGCTCGAGCGGTGTGTTCCATTTCATCCTCGCTTGGTTCGGCAATCTGCGCCATCAACTGAGGCTCGCCACGCAAGGCACGGGCGAGCTGCAAAAGCTGCCGGTAGAGAGTCTCCCATTCCTCGTACTCGACCTTGGCGGCGATCAGCTCGCGCGAGATGTCGTCGACGCGCGATAGCAGCAGCGCCGAGCCGGCGTGAGCCTCGCGGTTCTCGGCGAATACCTGCCAGACTCGCTTGATCTGGCGCTCGATCTGTTGCGCCGCGGGCGTGGTGGTCTGGAACGCCGGACAGGGCGTCAGCGCTTCGAGGGCGAGGCCCTGGGCGACTACCGTCGCCGCCGGTGTGCCGCGCAGCAAGCAACTGTTGGGATAGAGCGCCAGCTCGAGCTCGGGGCCGCGCAGATAGACGGTGCGATCGGGGACGTAATTGCGCAGCGCCTTGCCGGCGAGCTTGCGCAGCACCTGCGACGGTGCCCGCATGACGAAGCCGGGCTCGCTCTCGACCAGCTCGAAGCCGCGGCGATTCAAGACGCCTTTGAGATGCGCGGCGACGCGGAAGTAGCCGTCGTTGTCGGTGATCAAGGGGACCAGCACGTCCTTGCGGCCACGCGCCATCGCGGCCAGCCGCTGCAGCGGCACCCCGATGAAGCTGATCAAAAAGGCGAGGGCGACGCCGAGCGTGATCGGATAGCCGCGCAAGACGCGGGTGGCGAAACTCTCCCTCGGGCTGCCCGGCGGCGCCTTCGCGGCGAGCGTCAGCCCGACGATCGCCGGCACCAGCACCGCCAACACGATCCAGCCGATGCGGATCGGCCACTCCGGCACGCTATCGGGAATCGGCACGAAGGCGAGGGCGAAAGCGGCTACCTTGGGAGCGACGGTGCCGAGCAGCAGCAGCGGCCACAAAGCGGCTGCCATCACCAGCAGGGACAGGGAGGTCTGCGCGCCCGCGGCTCCGAACAAAGCCCGCACCGCCCAACCGAAAATGGTGTTGAGCAGTCGTCCCGCCGATCGGCCGATCAGGGCCGCTATGGCCTGCAGAATCGCCATACCCTCAGCAACGGCGGTGCCGCCACGCCGACGAGGCCCATGATTGCGCCACACCAGCGGGTTAAGATCGAACTATGTAACTCTGGCCAATCCCCCTTGTGATCCCCCCTCCTTTCTAAGGACGGGGGCAAGGGGGAGGTTTAGCCGTTTGACTCACCTGGACGGCTCACGTACCACGCCTCAATCCGGGGGTTGAATATGAGACGGTCTCTTCTCGTGGCGGTGTTGGTGGGTGCGGCGGCGATCGCTGGCTGTAGTGATTCCGGTGGCTCCGAAGGTGTCGAGCAACAGATTCGGCGAGTCGCCCGGGAGCAAGGACTGCAGGGTTCGCCTGCACTGCGTGAGCCTGAGCTGACAGCCGCCCAACAGGAAATTCGCGAGCTGCGTCGCGAGCTCGGCCGCAACCTCTTCTCCGACAAGATCATGAGTGGCGTCGAGCAGACCACCTGCGCCACCTGCCACCACCCGGCGTTTCAGTTCGCCGATGGCCGCAACATCGCGCGCGGGGTGTACTGCGACCTGACCCCGACCGGAGAGCAGATCATCTGCCGCGATGCGCCGGCAGCCGAGGCCGGCAACGTCGTCGGTCCCGATCGCACCGCGCCGCTCAACAGCCGCAATTCGCCGTCCTTGCTCAACTCTGCCCTCTTCCCCCGACAGATGTGGAACGGCCGCTTTCATTTCATCGACGAGAGCTCGAAGGACGTAAATCAGTGCGACGCGACCCTCGGCTTCGAGCTGCCGCCGCCCGAGCGGGTGATGCTGACGCGCTCGATCCTGACCGCGCAGGCGCACATTCCGGTGACCGAAGCGGTCGAGATGACCGGCGATTTCCCGCATTTCAACGAGCCCTTCGAAGATCGCGACGAGCTCAATCCCGAGATCCGCGACGGCATCTCCTTCCGCATCAGTGATGATCCGGGCTACCGGCCGCTGTTCGAAGAGGCCTATCCCGCCGGTCGTCCCGAGGTGAAGCTCTACCCCGGCGATCCCGAGATCGGCCCGGGCGAGGACATCCCGTACTTGGCGATTGCCGACTCGATCGCTCACTTCCTCGAGACGCTGGTGATGACCGACTCGCCGTGGGACCGCTTTCTCGCCGGCGACGACAGTGCAATCGACGACGCCGCGAAGCGCGGCGCGCTGACCTTCTTCGGTGAAGGTCAATGCTCGAGCTGCCACAGCGGCGATCTCTTCACCGACTTCGAGAACCACAATATCGGTGTGCCCCAAGTCGGGCCGGGTACGACGCAGTACGACCCCGAGCCGATCTTCAACGATCTGCGCACCTGGGATTACGGTCTCGAGGAAGTCAGCTTCCGCCGCACCGACCGCTTCAAGTACCGCACTCCGCCGCTGCGCGGTGTCGCCCTGACCGGCCCGTACATGCACAACGGCGCCTACGCGACCCTCGAAGACACCATCCGCCATCATGTCGATCCCGCCGCAGCCTATCAGAGCTACGACATCAGCCAGATTGAAGCGGACATGCGCGACGCCGACGGCATCAAGCCGATGGCGGCGGTGTTCGAGCGGCGCAACCCGGTCGTGCTCGGCCCGAACCCGGGACAGACCCGCATCGATCTCAGCGAAGAACAGATCGCAGACCTGGTGCAGTTCCTCGTCGCCCTGACCGATCCGCGGATGAAGGAAACCGACAGCCTCGCCCCGGAGACGGTGCCGAGCGGTCTGCCGGTCGACGTGGTCGGGCCGCGGCGCTTCCCCATCTACGAGTGAGGTCTGCGCAACTTGCCGACTGCTGTGTCGAGTCAGCGCTGTAGCGTGCGCTCTCCGGGCGCACGCTACCGCTCAAAGGAAGGCTCGATTTGGAGGAGCGTCTTATTGCTGGTGGCGGCGATGATGATCGCCAATGCGGCTGCCGCACAGACGACCATCGACTTCCGCCAAGCCGCTGCCTACCCGGCCAGCGAACGCACCACTGCGCTGGCGGTCGCCGATTTCAACCTCGATGGCGATCTGGACGTGGCTGCGGCGAGCTCGATGGTCAGCACTGTCAATATCTTCCTCGGCGATGGCCACGGCGGTTTGACCCGGGTCGGCGATGCCACCACCGGCGGGATTCCGCTCGGCATCGCCGCGGGTAACTACGACGAAGACAATCTTCCTGATCTGGTGCTGACGCAGAACGAGTCGGACGCCATGTGGTTTCTGCGCAATCTCGGCGACGGCTCGTTCGCTACGGCGCGCCAACTCGCCAGCGGTCACGATCCCTGGGCGGTGCTCGCTACCGATGTCGATCTCGACGGCCGCCTCGACATCGTTCAGTCGCTCGCCGCCGAGACCGGCGGGCGGGTCAACGTCTTCTACGGCGACGGCGACGGCACCTTCAGCGCGCCGCTCGGGGCTCGCACCGGCGGCCAGAACCGGGCGGTCGCGATCGCTGACGTCAACAACGACAACTTGCCCGATGCGATCGCCGCCAACACATCTTCGTCGAGTATCTCGGTTCTGCGGGCCCGCGGCGATCGCACCTTCGCGCCGCAGGTCGAATCGCCGGTCGGCAGCCAACCTGCGGGCTTGGTCGCCGGTCATTTCGACGAGGACGGCTTCGTCGATGTCGTCACCAGCGCCTTCGGCGAAGACAGCATCGTCTTCTCCAAGGGCATGGGCAGCACCAGCTTCGGCGCGCCGAGCTTTCTCGATGTCGGCGATGCGCCACTTGGCGTCGCTGCCGGGGACATCGATGGGGACGGCCGTTTGGATGTCACGGTGGCCAACAGCCGCAGCCGCAGCGTCGGCCTGTTGCGCAACGACGGCGAAAGTCCCTTCGCCGCAACGCGCGCCTTCATCGCCGCCGACACGCCGATCGCCGTCGTGATGGCGGACCTCAACGAGGACGGGCTCGACGACATCATCAGCGGCAGCCACGGCGACGCGACCGGCATCATCAATGTCATGCTCGCCAACGGCGCCGGCGTCGATGCCGCGGAGCAGCTTTCCGCCCCGGCGCCGGGCACAGCCATTGCGACCGGCGATCTCGATGGCGATCAGCTCTCCGATGTGGTCATGGCGATGCCATCGATCAACGCGATCTCGGTTGCCTTTGCCGCCGAGCCGCAGCAGCCGCTGATCATTACCGCCGCCGCGGTCAGCGCGGTCGCGATCGTGGAGCTCGATGGCGACGATTGGCCCGATCTGATCGTCGCCCACGACGGCAGCAGCGAGCTGTCCTTGTTCCGCAATGCCGGCGGTAGCTTTGCCGCAGCGGTGGCCATTCCTGCGGGAGATGTACCTCGCGCGCTCGCCGCCGGCGATTACGACGCCGACGGACGCCTCGACCTCGCCGTCGCCTACCAAGGCTCGTCCGAGGTCGCGCTGCTGCGCGGCAGCGGCGATGGCAGCTTCGCCACGGCGATCAAGGTCGGTCTGCAGAACAGTGCGATCGCGCTCACCAACGGCGACTATGACCGCGACGGCGCCTTGGATGTGGCGGTGCTCACCAGCGGCCCGGCGATCGAAATTTTGCTGGGCAGCGCCAGCGGTTTTGCCAGCGCCGGCCGGCGCACCATCGCCACCGCGGCAGTCGATCTGACCTCTCTCGCTGCCGACAACGGGTCGAATCTCGATGTCGCCGTCGCTTACGAATCGGGAACGATTCAGCTCTTCCTCGGCGACGGGAATGGAGGATTGGCGCCAGGCGCGACCATCAAGACCGTCGAGCTGCCGAGCTCGATTCATGCTCGCGACGTCAGTGGCGACGGCCGCGCCGATCTGATCGTCGCCGAAAGAGGCCGCGATGCCGTGGCGATGATCGCCGTCGATGGCAACGGAGGCTTGCTCGCTCCTTATCTGCTCGAAGTCAGTCCGGCGCCGCGCGCCGCGCTTGCTGCCGATCTCGATGGCGATGGAGGTTACGACGTGTTCACCAGCTGCAACTTGCCTACCATTGCCATCAACCGCCGCAGCGCCGCTGCCCGTGGCGAGGTCAATCGCGACGGCCGGCGCTCGGCGGCCGATGTCGTCGCCGCCATAGCCAACCTCCGCGGCGCGCTGCCGCGTTCCGCGGAGCTCGCGCCATCGACCGGTACCGATGCCGACGGTGATGGACTGATCAGCTCCGGTGACGTCCGCGCGGCCGCGCTGCAACTGTTCTGATGCGAGCTCGTCTCACCTCGGCTTGCGCCGCCTTGGCGCTACTCGGCGGCAACGCCGCGGCAGGTCAAACGCTGATCGTGCCGCAGCCGCACATTGAGCTGCTCGATCGGCTGCCTGCGGCGATGGCCTCTGCCGATTTCAACGGCGACGGCCACCTCGACGTCGTCGTCTCGCATTTCATCGAGACGACGCTGACGGTCCTGCTCGCCAACGGACAAGGTCA
>DASPMH010000418.1:0-5804 GCA_035627175.1 Terriglobales bacterium
GGGATCGCCGCTGCCGGCGCCCTGCTCCTCACGCTTACGGCAGGCATCGCCGCGGCGCAGGACGCGGCCGGCGACGTGCTGCCGGCTTTGCGCGACATCGGCATCGATCAGCGCCTCGACCAGACCATCCCGCTCGATCTCGAGTTGACCGATGAGAGCGGCAAGAGCGTCCGCTTGCAGGAGTATTTCGGCACCCGCCCGGTGATCTTATCGCTGGTCTATTACGAGTGTCCGATGCTCTGCACCCTGGTGCTCAACGGCCTGGTCAGCTCGCTGCGGGCGATGTCGTTGCAGCCGGGAGACGATTTCGAGGTGGTGACGGTCAGCTTCGACCCGCGCGAAAAAGCCGAGCTCGCCGCCGCCAAGAAGGCCAAGTACCTCGAGCAGTATCGTCGCCAAGGCGCGGCGAATGCCTGGCACTTCCTCACCGGCTCGGAGGAGAATATCCGCCGCCTCGCCGAAAGCGTCGGCTTCCGCTACCGCTTCGATCCGGAGAGCGGCGAGTTCTCCCACGCCGCCGGCATCGTCGTGCTGACGCCGGGGGGGCGGATCGCCCGCTACTTCTACGGCGTCGAATACGCACCGCGCGATCTGCGCCTCGGCTTGGTAGAAGCGGCTCAGGGGAAGATCGGCAACGCCGTCGATCAACTGATGCTGTACTGCTACCGCTACGATGCGGCTATGGGTCGCTACACCCCGATGATTCTCAATCTGGTGCGCGCGGGTGGAGTGCTGACTCTAGTCGGTCTGGCGGCCTTGATTTTTTGGATGCGGAGGAAACCGGCAGACTCGCGCGCCGGGGTGCCGCCGTTGGGTTTGATGCAGCCGGAGCGGAACGGTCGATGAATTTCTCCTTCTTTCCCGCGCGCGCCTCGACGCTCGCCAGCGAGGTCGACGCGCTCTATCTGTTTTTGATCGCCGTCTCGACCTTTTTCGGGCTGCTGATCGCAAGCTTGATCGTCTATCTCTCGCTGCGCTTCCGCCGCCGCCACCCCGACCAGGTCGGCGAGCCGATCCGCGGCTCGGTTGCGCTCGAGCTGGTGTGGACGGTGACGCCCTTCGTCATCGCCATGACGATGTTCCTCTGGGGCGCCAAGGTCTATCTCGCCATGCACCGTCCGCCCGACAACGCGATCCAGGTGTTCGCCGTCGGCCGCCAGTGGATGTGGAAGATCCAGCACATGGAAGGGCGGCGCGAGATCAATGAGCTGCACGTGCCGATCGGCCAGCCGGTGCGGGTGACCCTGACCTCGGAAGACGTGATCCACAGCTTCTTCGTCCCCGCCTTTCGCATGAAGATGGATGCTGTCCCCGGCCGTTACACGACCACCTGGTTCGAGCCGACCATGGTTGGCGAGTACCACCTTTTCTGTGCCGAATACTGCGGCACGGCGCACTCGCGCATGATCGGCAAGGTGGTGGTGATGGAGCAAGACGATTATCAGGCCTGGCTGAGCGGCGAGGGTCCGGACCAAGCGAGCGCGGCGCAGGGCTCGATGGCGTCGACCGGCGCCAGCTTGTTCGAGCAGAAGGGTTGCGTCACCTGCCACCAGTCTCAACCGGGCGCGCTCGGACCGGTTCTCGCCGGCATCGCCGGCAAGGCTCGGCCGCTGCAGGACGGTACGGAAGTGGTTGCCGACGACGCTTATCTGCGCGAATCGATTCTCAACCCACAGGCGAAGATGGTCAGCGGCTACCAGCCGGTGATGCCGACGTTCAAGGGACAGCTGACCGAAGAACAGGTGCTGCAGCTGATCCAGTACATCAAGGGACTTTCATGAAACGTGACCGCAGCGCCGGCGACAGCGGAGTCAGCCAATGAGCACCACCGGAACTACATTCGCCCGGCGTGAGGCAGAGCCGACCAACTACCTCAACGCCAACTACGGCATCCGCTCCTGGTTGTTCACCGTCGACCACAAGCGCATCGCTCTGCTCTATCTGATCTCGATCACCTTGATGTTCCTGATCGGCAGCGTCTTTGCGCTGCTGATCCGCCTCGAGCTGCTGACCCCCGCCGGCGACTTCGTCCAAGCCGACACCTACAACAAGCTGTTCACCATGCACGGCGTGGTGATGGTCTTCTTCTTCTTGATCCCCTCGATTCCCGCGGTGCTCGGCAATTTCGTGCTGCCGATCATGCTCGGCGCGCGCGATCTCGCCTTTCCCCGACTCAACCTGCTCAGCTGGTACGTCTACATCGTCGGCGCGGTGTTCACCCTCTGGGCGATCCTGACCGGCGGCGTCGACACCGGGTGGACCTTCTACACCCCGTACAGCAGCGCATCGGCGACGACCAAGGTCATCCCGATGGCGCTCGGTGTGTTCATCAACGGCTTCTCCTCGATCCTGACCGGCATCAACTTCATCGCCACCATTCACCGCATGCGTGCGCCGGGACTGACCTGGTTCCGCCTGCCGCTGTTCGTCTGGGCTCATTACGCCACCAGCGTCATCATGGTGCTCGGCACGCCGGTGATCGCCATCACCGTGGTGCTGGTCGGCATCGAGCGTGGCTTCGGTGTCGGCATCTTCGACCCCGCTCTCGGCGGTGACCCGGTGCTGTTCCAGCACCTGTTCTGGTTCTACTCGCATCCTGCCGTCTACATCATGATCCTGCCCGCGATGGGGGTGGTCAGTGAGATCATCACCTGTTACGCGCGCAAGCAGATCTTCGGCTACGGCTTCGTCGCCATCTCGAGCCTGGCAATCGCCTTCTTCGGCTTCCTGGTGTGGGGCCACCACATGTTCGTCAGCAGCCAGTCCGCTTACGCTTCGCTGGTCTTCTCGGTGCTGAGCTTTGCCGTCGCCATCCCGTCGGCCGTCAAGGTCTTCAACTGGACCGCGACGCTCTATCAGGGTGCCGTCCAGTTCAGCGCGGCGATGCTGTATGCGCTCGGCTTCATCGGTCTGTTCACCATCGGCGGACTGACCGGTCTATTCCTGGCAACCTTGGGTATCGATGTGCATGTCCACGACACCTACTTCATCGTCGCCCACTTCCACTACATCATGGTCGGCGGCGCGGTGATGGGTTACCTCGGCGCGCTGCACTACTGGTGGCCGAAGATCAGCGGCCGCATGTATCCGGAAATCTGGGCGAAGATTTCGGCGGTGATCGTCTTCCTCGGCTTCAACCTGACCTTCTTCCCCCAGTTCCTGATGGGATACCTCGGTATGCCGCGGCGCTATCACGCCTACCCGGACGAGTTCCAGGTGTTGAACGTGATGTCGACCGCCGGCGCTTCGATCCTCGGCGTCGGCTATCTGCTGCCGCTGGTCTACTTCGCCTGGTCGATGCGCTACGGCCGCCGCGCCGTCGCCAATCCCTGGGGCGCGACGGGTCTCGAGTGGACGACGCCCTCGCCGCCGCCGACCGAGAACTTCGAAGTGACGCCGGTGGTCACTCGCGGCCCGTACATCTATTCCATGCGGGAGGCTGAGCTTGTCTGACGTTCGACCTACAGGCGTGGCGCGCTACGTCGCGCACCACTTCGATGACGCCGAGCAACAGCAACAGACCGTCACCCTCGGGATGTGGCTGTTTCTCGTCAACGAGATCATGTTCTTCGGCGGGCTGTTCCTCGTCTACACGGTCTATCGCTCGGCGTTCCCCGAAGCTTTCGCCGCCGCCAGCCACCACCTCGACATTCAGCTCGGCACGATCAACACCGCCGTGCTGATCGGCAGCAGCTTGACCATGGCGCTGGCGGTGCATGCCGCCCAGCTCGGCCATCGCGGTCAGCTGCAGCTCTTTTTGATCCTGACGATCGTCCTCGGCAGCATCTTCCTCGGCATCAAAGGCGTCGAGTACTCGCACAAGTTCCACGAGCTGCACGTCCCCGGAGCCTTGTTCGAGTGGCACGAGAATCCCGGCTTCGCCGGCGGCGCCGAGCTGTTCTTCGGGCTCTATTTCATCATGACCGGCATGCACGCCCTGCACATGGTCATCGGCATCGTCATCCTCGCCATCCTGGTGCGCAACAGCTACCGCGGCGACTACGGGCCGCATTACTTCACCCCGGTCGAGATGACAGGTCTGTATTGGCACTTCGTCGATATCGTCTGGATCTTTTTGTTCCCGCTGCTGTACCTGATCGGGCGGCACTGAGCTGAGCTGAGATGAAGAAGTACGATCCACCCGTTCCCCAAGGCCTCAAGGAGGATCACCTGCCGGCACCTCCGGGGATGCACATCGTGCCCCTGTCGGTCTACCTCGGCATCTTCGGCACGCTGATGGTGCTGACCGGCGTCACCGTCTTCGTCGCCTTCCAGGACCTCGGCGTATTCAACAACTTGGTCGCGTTGTCGATCGCTATCTTCAAGGCGACGCTGGTGCTGCTCTACTTCATGCACCTGCGCTACGGGCCGGCGATGAATCGAGTGCTGGTCGTCGTCGCCGGGCTGTTCCTGGTGATCATGATGACCGTCACCTTGAGCGACTACTTCACTCGCCCTGTCGCCGGGCCGACGCTTTCAAACCGCCAGGCTGCTACCCACTGAGCCGCTGACCACCGGCTGGCGCAGCTGCCGCGCCGTCTGCGTCGAGCCATCCGGGCTCCAACCCGGCGCCGCGAAGATGTAGCCGAGCCGCTCGCGCCAATTGCGCGCCCGCTGCAGGTCGCGGCCGATCGCGCGCCATTCGTGGAAGGCGATGTGCCACGGATAGAAGGTCTCGATGTTCTTGGTCAGACCGTAGCGGACCGGCGCCTGCTCCGCTTCGAAGGTGCCGAACCAGCGATCCCAGGCGATCAAGATGCCGCCGTGGTTGCGATCGAGGTACTCGAGGTTCGAGCCGTGATGGACCCGATGGTGCGAGGGCGTGTTGAACCATCGCTCGAGCCAACCGAGCCGGTCGATGCATTCGGTGTGGATCCAGAACTGATACAGCAGGCTGACCGAGGTCGCCGTCAGGATCAGGAACGGGTCGAAGCCGAGTAGCGGCAGCGGCCAGTAGAAGAGGAAGGTGGTGAACGGCGTCGTCCACGACTGTCGCAGCGCGGTCGAGAGATTGTACCGCTCGCTCGAGTGGTGATTGACGTGGGCGGCCCAGAGAAAACGCACTTCGTGCGAAGCGCGGTGGAACCAGTAGTAGGTGAAGTCCTCGACCACGAACACCGCCACCCAAGCGAGCGGGCCGTGCCCGAGATCGAACAGCCGGTGCTCGTAGAGCAGCGCCAACAGCGGCAGCTTGATCCATTGGCTCGCCAGATTGATCAGTACGTTGCCGACACCCATCGCCAGGCTGGCGGCGGTGTCACGCGCTTCGTAGCCGCGCAAGCGCCAGCGCCGGGTCAATCCGAGCTCGAGCGCGATCGCGAGTAAAAAGGCCGGAATGGCGAAATGAACCAAGGAGAATTCCATCGTCAGGACTCCTGCGCGGCGGCGGTGGCGATCTCTTTCAACAAAGCGAGGGTGCGTTTGACGGAAGGATCGTCGGGGCGGGACAAGCGGCGCACGGCCATCCCCTGCAGCGCATCGAGCACCAGGTTGATGGTGCCGGCGAAGCGAGCTTTCGAGGCGGCTTCGGGAAAGAAGGCGCGGGCGAGGCCGAGGACCAGTGCCTGGTGCTCGTCGGCAATCGGCCGCAGCTGGGCACGCAGCTCGGCATCGGTGCGCCCGGCGACGTAGAGCTCGAGCACCGCCGCCAAGCGCGGATCCTGGAAGGTCTGCCAGAGCAGATCGATGGCGGCGCCGAGACGATCGGTGCCGGGCGCCAGTCGGGCGAAGGCGGCCTGATACTGCTCGCGCATGCTCGCGAACAGCCGCTCGACGGCGCCGCTGACGAGACTGGCCCGGGTAGG
>DASPMH010000419.1:0-3973 GCA_035627175.1 Terriglobales bacterium
TGAGAGGCAGCCGCGGTCGCAGGCCCGGTGCGACCTCCAGCCGGCGAGGCGCCGAGCGCAGGAGTTCGGCGACGATCGGCCAGGTATTGAAACGCTGCGCCTCGATCAGACGGACCTGAGACCACAGTCGATCGTAGAAGCGGCGGTTGATCTCCCTAATCTCAGTCACTGGCGCCTTTTAGGTGAACTCTCCTGCGGCGGCTACCAGGTGTCGCCCCCTTTCCCAAAGGGCTGAGGCTTTCGCCGGCGAAAGCCTCAGCGCCGCAGGCGCGGGGAATCTGGCGAGTACTCGTCCCGCGCAACGAGTGCACGCCAAGCCTTGCGGCGGCGCGACGGAGCTCTCGCGGCGCTGCCGCGAGTCGTCCGTGCATATGACTATTTTCTTTACACGTGGCATACCGCCTCGAACGGAATGGTTGTTGCTCTGTCAGCGGGCACACAATGAGCGCCCGAGTAGTACCACCGGTGCGCGCAGCAAAGGCGTCGATCGCGGCGCTGCTGCTGCTCGCTGTCTATTTTTCCGCGCCGAGCCCCACTTACGGCCTCGGCGAAGGAGTCGATGGTTTTCCTAACTGGGCAGAGCGGGTGATCCACCAGTGGATGAACCGGGCTCGCGTCGACCCCCAAACCGACATGGCCAACTGCGGCAGCAACTGCGGCGAGAAGGCTTGTTACGGCGTGATGCCGCCGTTGACCTGGGATCTCAATTTGAATCGCGCTGCGCGCTTCCACTCCGATGCGATGCGCCAGCAGAGCTTCTTCGCCCACAATTCCGCCTGCACGCTGGTGCCGAACATCAACACGATCTACCCCGATTCTTGTAATGGCGCGGCCTCCTGTGCCTGCGTCGGTGGCACCAAATCGTGCTCCGGGTCCTGCACCGGTTTCTCCGGCCGCGTCGCCTTGTTCGGCGGCGACGCTTCCGGCGAAATCATCGCCAGCCCGACCGATCCGAATACCGCCTTTTATCTTTGGCTATACGAGCCCGCCGGCAGCAGCTGTAGCTTCAGCTCGGCCAACGGCCACCGCTTCCTGATCTTGAAGTCACAGGGCAAAGTCGGCGTCGGCGTATCCGGTCCGGCGGTCGGCGACTTCGGCTGGAACATCACTCCGGCCAAATTGCCTTCCGGATCGCACTACCCGCGGCAGGCCGCCTCGGTCGAGGCTTGGGCCAACTGGTACGACACGGCCGCACCTCAGTCGGCCCTGGTCAATGTCGACGGCCAGTGCTTCGAGATGAACGTAGGCCGCGGCACGGCGAGCAATGGTGCCTATCGCGCTACCCTGCCCGGCTTTGGCAGCGGCTGCCACCGCTATTACTTCTCCTTCATCGACGCTGCCGGCAATACGGTGCAGTACCCGACTACCGGCTCGCTGGGCATCGGACCGGCGGGCAGCTGCCCCGATTGGGACAGCTCGCGGCCGATGCCCTGCTTCAGCGGACCGACTTGGACGCCGACCATCACTGCCACACCGACCTTGACCCGTTCGATGACCCCAACGACAAGCTTCACCCCGACGCGTTCGGCGACCTCCACTCGCACCGCGACTCGTACTCCGACGTTCACTGCGTCGCGGACGTCGACGCGCACTTGGACGCCGACGCGCACTGCGACGCGGACACAGACCGGCACAGTTACTCGCACTAGCACCCCGACGCAGCCATTCACCGCCACGCCAACGTCGACGCGAACCCCCACCTCGCTGGGGACCTCGACACCGAGTCACACATCCTTGCCGAGCCCAACTCAGACTGACACCCGGACCTTCTCGCCGACGACGACCTGGACGCGGTCTGCCACCCCAACGCAGACACAGACCGCGACGCGCACCGATACGCCGACGGTCACGCCGACGATCACCCACACTCCGACCGCGACGGCGACCTCGTTGCCGACCCAGCCGATCATGGCGGTGACCGGCATGATCACCCACTATGGCAGCGGCGATCCGGTGCCCGGTGTCACCGTCGACTTGCTGGGCATTCCGCTGCATTTGTCCGACACCACCGGGGCGGACGGAGTCTACGGCGCTGCCGTCACCATCGGCCTGTGGACGGTACATCCGAGCAAGAGCGGCGACGAAAACGGTGCCATCGATGACAATGACGTGGCCGCACTGCTGGCGGCCAAGGTCGGTCTGATGCCGCTGACCGGCGAGATGCGGATCGCCGGCGATGTCAGCGGCGATGGAGAGCTGAGCGCATACGACGCCGCGCTGGTGTGGCGGCGCGCCCACGGGATGGCGCAGACATTCCCGATCACCAGCGACTGTGACTCCGATTGGGCCTTTTTCCCAGAACCGGCAGAAATGCCGAACCAAACACTGGTGCTGCCGGCCCTCGCCGACAATTGCACCGCCGGCGGCATCGTCTACGCGCCGTTGCTGCTGACCGCGCAGCGCCAGAACTTCCGGGCCGTCTTGATAGGCGACGTCGATCACAGCTGGCGCCCATAGGACGATCTACTTTTCGCAACTGGCTGGACCGGCTGCCTCGTTGATCTACTCTTAGACCCGTTTGGTCGAAGGGAGAGACGTTGCAGTCACCAGCTCGTTCGCGCACCCCCGTCAGCACCTACCGCCTTCAGCTGCACCGCGACTTCGGCTTTCGCGACGCTCTCGCGCTGATCGATTATCTCGACGCGCTCGGGGTCAGCGACTGCTACTCGTCACCATTTCTGCAAGCGAGCCCAGGCAGCACCCACGGCTACGACATCTGCGACCACACCGCGCTCAACAGGGAGCTCGGCAGCGAGGAAGATTTTCAGGCCTTCGCCCGCAACCTCGCCACGCGCCGCATGGGACTGATGCTCGATTTCGTCCCCAACCACATGGGCATCGACCCTCAGTCGAACCCGTGGTGGCGCGATGTGCTGCAGCGCGGCGAGCGCTCGCGCTTCGCCCGCTTCTTCGACATCGACTGGACCCCGCTCAAGCGAGAGCTTCGCGGCAAGGTTCTGCTGCCGATTCTCGGCGATCAGTACGGCGTCGTGCTCGAACGGGGCGAGCTCCGGGTGCAGTGGCAGCAGGGAGAGCCGGTGCTCCGCTATTTCGAGCGTTGCCTGCCTCTCGACCCGCTGACCTGGCCGGATATCCTCGAGCACCGCTTCGAACGGATCGCCCGGGATACGTCTCTGGCGGCGGATGACATCCAAGCGCTGCACGACCTCAGCCGGCGCTTGCGCGAGCTCGCCGGCGCCCCGGCCGGAGGCGGGAATGAGAGCGATTGGCGGGCCCGCTGCGACGAAGAGCGCGCCCGCTTGGCGCGCCTGGTCAACGGCACCGCAATCGGCCAGCAACTCGAGGACGCTCTTCGCGATTTCAACGGCACGGCCGACGACCCGCGGAGCTTCGATACCTTGCATGCTCTGCTCGAGCGCCAGGCGTACCGTCTCGCCTACTGGCGCACGGCATCGCACGAGATCAACTACCGCCGCTTCTTCGACATCAACGAGCTCGCCGGCTTGCGCATGGAGGATGGCGAGGTCTTCGCCGAGACGCACGCCTTGGTGCTGCGGCTGATCCGCGCCGGCGCGATCACCGCCTTGCGGCTGGACCATATCGATGGATTGTACGATCCGCTGCAATACCTCGATCGCCTGCAACGAGCGATCGCCGGTGAGAGCGGCAGCGAAGCACAGGGTCCGAGCCCGAGCTGGTTCTTTGTCGTGGTCGAGAAGATCCTCTCTACCGGCGAGGTGCTGCCCGAGCGCTGGCCGGTCTTCGGCACCAGCGGCTACGATTTTCTCAATGATCTCAATCGGCTGTTCATCGATCACAGCCGCGAGCGCCGCTGCCAGCAAATCTACCGGCGCTTCACCGGCAGCGAACAAGCCTTTGCCGATGTCGGCTACCACAGCAAGAAGTTGATCATGGGCACGACCATGGCGAGCGAGCTCAATGTGCTGGCGCATGCCTTCAATACCCTGTCGGAGCTCGACCGGCGCACCCGCGATTTCACCCTCAACAGCTT
>DASPMH010000420.1:0-2231 GCA_035627175.1 Terriglobales bacterium
ATCAGCGCCGCAAGTGCATAGGTGGTCAGCAACAGTGTCACTCGCTTGTGCGGCTCGCCTTCGCCGCCGGCGAAGTAATAGAGCAGCACCAGCGAGGCGATCACCTCCGCCGCCGCCGGGATCGGCAGGCCGATGAAGTGACGCTTCTCGGCGTTGTCGTACTGAGCGTTGAAGCGCGCCAGCCGCAACGCGCCGCAGGCGACATAGATGGACGCGGCGAGCCAGCCGACGGTGCCCCACGGACGCAGGGCCCAGGTGTAGACGAGCAACCCGGGAGCGACGCCGAAAGCGATGACGTCGGAGAGCGAATCGTACTCGATGCCGAAGCGGGTCGAGGTCCGCGTCATCCGCGCGACGCGTCCGTCGAGGATGTCGCAGACGTTGGCGATCAGGATCGCGATGGCGGCGACCCAGTAATCTTCGCGGACGCTGGCGATGATCGAGTAGAAGCCGGCGAACAACCCGCCGGTGGTGATGATGCTCGGGAGGAGAAAAACTCCCTTGAGCACCGGCGGATCGTCGCGATCGTTCACGCCCATCGCGCCAGCACCGTCACGCCGGCGGTGGTGCGGTCACCGACCTTGACTTGGGGCTCCGCGCCGAGCGGCAAGTAGATGTCGGCGCGCGAGCCGAAGCGGATCATGCCGTAGCGCTCGCCTTTGCGGACGACGTCGCCGGGTTTGATGTGGCAGACGATGCGGCGGGCGACGAAGCCGGCAACCTGAACGAAACAGATGCGCCGGCCGTTGGCGTCGTCGAGGAACACCGCATTGCGCTCGTTGCCGAGCGAAGCGTCGTCCGCGTAGGCGCGCAAGAAGCTACCGGCGGCATAGCGAATGTCGGCGATCTGGCCATCGCAGGGGATGCGGTTCACGTGGACGTCGAGCGGCGACATGAAGATGCTGATCAGGTGGGCTTCGGTGCCGAGGTGCGCGTCGTCCTGGCAGCGGGTGACCTTGATCACCCGGCCGTCCGCCGGCGAGAGGATCGCTGCCGGGTCGCTGGAGGAAACGCGCTCCGGATCGCGGAAGAAGTTGAGCACGAAGATCGCCAGCAGCAGCGCCGGCCAGGCGATCCAGTTCCAGCCCAACAGAAAGAGCACCAGCGCCAGCAGCACGCTGCCGGCGATGAAAGGGTATCCTTCAGGAGCGAACTTCATCACGCCTCTGCGGTCCGGAGGGGCAACCTCATGCTGTAGCGTGCGCTCTCCGAGCGCACCCTCCGCGGCTCAACAAGCGACGGCCGCAAGCGGCTTGGTAGCCCAAGTGCGCTCGGAGAGCGCACGCTACAGCGCCGATCACAGATTGGCGACTCTCGTACCGCGCAGAGGGCGCCTGACGATTAGTTCTTCGCCTTGTCGACCAAGCGCTCGCTGGCGAGCCACGGCATCAGCCCGCGCAGCCGGCTGCCGACCTTTTCGATCGGATGGTTCTCGCCTTCTTTGCGCAGCTCGCGGAAGTGCGGCATGCCGCACTGGTACTCGGTGATCCATTCGTCGGCGAACTTGCCGCTCTGGATCTCGGCGAGCACGGCCTTCATCGCCTTGCGGGTCTCGTCGCCGACGACGCGCTTGCCGCGGGTCATGTCGCCGTACTCGGCGGTGTTGCTGATCGAGTAGCGCATGTTGGCGATGCCGCCTTCGTAAATCAGGTCGACGATCAGCTTCACTTCGTGCAGGCACTCGAAATACGCCATCTCCGGCGAGTAGCCCGCCTCGACGAGAGTCTCATAGCCCGCACGGATCAGCTCGGTCAGGCCGCCGCACAGCACCGCCTGCTCGCCGAAGAGATCGGTCTCGGTCTCCTCGCGGAAGTTGGTCTCGAGCACACCGGCGCGAGTACCGCCGATCGCCTTGGCATAGGCGAGACCGATGCCCTTGGTGTCGCCGCTCGGATCCTGATGGATCGCCAGCAGACACGGCACGCCGCGGCCCTTCTGGTACTCGCTGCGGACCAGATGTCCCGGCCCCTTCGGCGCGACCATGAAGACGTTGACGTCGGCCGGTGGCACGACCTTCTTGAAATGGATGTTGAAGCCGTGCGCGAAGGCGAGGTACTTGCCCGGCGTCAACCCCGGAGCGATGTCGCGCTCGTAGAGCTCGCCGGCGAGCTCGTCCGGCACCACCACCATCATCACCTCGGCGATCTTGGCCGCCTCGGCGGTTTCCACCACGGTCAGGCCGGCATTGACCGCCTTGTCCCACGATGAGCCGCCGCGACGCAGGCCGACGA
>DASPMH010000421.1:0-2792 GCA_035627175.1 Terriglobales bacterium
ACGGGCTTGTGAGATCGCCTTGGCGGCGGGATCGTCGTTGCCGCGGGCGCTCGAGCTGGTCGCGACTTTCCGCCGCAGGCACCAGCTGCCGATCATCCTCTACGGCTATTACAATCCGATCTTTCATTACGGACCGGAACAGTTCGCCCGCGACGCGCGTGCGGCCGGTGTCGATGCGGTGCTGGTGGTCGACTTGCCACCAGAAGAGGTCGCCGAGCTACGGGCCTGGATTGCACCCGCCGGTTTGCACTTCATCTTCCTGCTGGCACCGACTAGCGATCCGTCGCGGATCGAGAAGGTCCTGACCCATGCCTCGGGGTTCCTTTATTACGTGTCGCTGACAGGTGTGACGGGCGTTCAGGCGGTTCAGCCGCAAATGGTTCGTCCCGCTATCGAAGACTTGCGCAAGCGCACCGATCTGCCGATCGGAGTTGGCTTCGGCATCTCGACGCCCGAACAAGCCCAGGCGGTGGCCGAATTTGCCGACGCGGCTGTGGTTGGCAGCGCGATCATGCGGATGGTGCACCAACACGCCGGCAAACCGCAGCTGGTCAGTAAGGTCGCCGATTTGGTCGCTTCGCTGAAAGCGGGAGTCGTCGCAGCTCGCAGGGCGGCTTGAGCTTGCGACTCTGCCGCGATGCCAGATTCTCGCTACGAGCAGACGCTGCGCTGGCTCTACCGACTCGAGGCCGCGCGCGGCATGGACTTCAAGCTCGAGCGCATGCAGCTCGCACTGGCAAGACTCGGCAACCCCCAGCAATCATTCCGAACCCTGCATGTGGCCGGTACCAACGGCAAGGGCTCGGTTGCCGCCTTGTCGCATGCGATGCTGACGGCGGCAGGCTACCGTGTCGGCCTGTACACTTCACCGCATTTGATCGATTTCCGCGAACGCATCCGCATCGGTAACGCGCTGATTTCCAGCGACAGCGTGGTGCGGCTGGCAGAGGAGATTCGCGCCGCCACCGAGGTCCCCGAGCTCGGTCTCACCTTCTTCGAGCTGACCACCGCGCTCAGCTTCCTGTACTTTGCCACAGCAGGGGTGGATCTCGCCGTCGTCGAGGTCGGCCTCGGGGGACGGCTGGATGCTACCAACGTGGTCGATGCCGAGGTTGCCGTGATCACCTCGGTCGGCTTGGACCACGAGGAGTATCTAGGCGACAGCATCGCCGCTGTCGCTGGTGAAAAAGCGGGGATCATCAAGCCGTCGCGTCCAGTGGTCGTGGGATCGCTGCCCCCCGCGGCCGCGGCGGTGGTCGGGAAGATCGCTGCGTCACGCAACGCCCCGATGCGAAGGCTCGACGAGGATTTCTCGCTCAGCCGTTCTACCCCCGCTCAATTCGATGGCTTCGGCCGAAGCATCGATGGCATCGTAGTCGCATTGCAGGGCGGCTTTCAGCACGACAATGCAGCGCTCGCCATCGCGGCAACGCTCGAGCTGGCGCCTGCGATCAGCGATGCGAGTATCCGCTCAGGGTGCGCTCAGGTGCGCTGGCCGGGGCGATGCGAAATCGTCAGCGAGCACCCCCGAGTGATCCTCGACTGCGCCCACAATCCCGCTGGCATCGCCGCATTACTCGAGACGCTGCCGATCGAGCAGGAGCGCCTCCACCTGCTGTGTGCGGTGATGCGAGACAAGCGCTGGCAGGAAATGATCGATCTCTTGGCACCGCGTATCGCGAGCGCGGTAGTTACCTCGGTGATGCCACCTCGAGGCGAAGAGCCGCAAACTGTTGCGGCTCGACTGCGCTGTCACGTGCCGACCGAAGTGGAGGCAGACCCGATTGCAGCACTGGAACTCCTGCTAGCCGGAGCTGCCGCCGAGGACACGATCCTGGTGACCGGTTCGCTGTTCCTAGTCGCCGCGGTCTATCCCTATTTCCTGCGTCGCCAAGACCGGGCGGAGCTGTTCGACGAGCCGATCCGCGCTCCGCGTGAGGTTGGATGATTCGCTGCAGCCGTCGGGCGCTGCTGATGCTCGTGGCGCTGCATGCAGCCGGGATCTGCGCTGCCGCCGCGCAGGACTTGTCCGGGCTGGGCAACGGCGACGATCCCACCACTGTCGATGCGGATCAGGTCACCTACGATCGGCTGGCGGACGTCGTTTCGGCGAGCGGAAATGTCGTCATCCGTCGCGGCGAGCTCGAGCTTCATGCCGATGAGGTGCGCGTCAACCGCGGCACCAATGAAGCGCAAGCGCGCGGCGAAGTGCGTGTGCTTCATCCCGAAGGAGAGATTGTCGCAGAGGCAGTCGACATCGATCTCGACGACGAAGTCGGCTTCTTACGCCGAGCCAAGCTGCAGTCGAGCACGCATCGCTACTCGCTCGCCGGCGATCTGATCGAGAAGAAGGAAGGGCAAGAGTACCGCATCTCGCAAGGGTGCTTCACCACCTGCCAATGCGGGGAACGCCGTCCGGACTGGAGCCTGAGCGGTGACGAGCTGGACGTGACGATCGGCGGCTACGCTCATCTGAAGGGAGCCCGTTTCAACATCTTGGACGTACCGGTGCTGTACGTCCCGCGGGCGATCTTTCCGGTCCGTCAGGAGCGCCAGAGCGGGTTCTTACGGCCGCGCTTCGGCGCCTCCAACCGCCGCGGCTTGCAGGCGGTAGTGCCGTTCTACTGGGCGATCAACAAGAGTCACGATGCGACCCTCGCTTTCGACGTCGAGACCAGCGCCCGGTTAGGCGCGCTCGGCGAATACCGCTACCAGCTGAGCCGCCGCACCGGCGGGATTTTGCGCGGCTCGTATTTCAACGAGCTGCTTCGGGGTGACGCCGAAGGGTTGTC
>DASPMH010000422.1:0-2409 GCA_035627175.1 Terriglobales bacterium
CGATCCGCCTGCAGCGCTCGCTGCACATGACGATTCAGCCAGAACCGCTCGAACGCACCGGTCAGCGGGAACCCCGCCGCCGCCAGCAACAGGCGCACGAGATAGCCGAGCAGCCAGACCGCCACTGCGCCCAACACCAGCGCGAGCACGAAGTTCAGCATGCTCGTAAGCTTCGCTGTAGCGCGCGGATCGGCCGATAGCCGATGCGCAAGACGCCGAGCTCGTCGAGGAGCGCGCCAGCGGAATCGGATAGGAACCACTGGTAATCAGCGCGGCGCTGATCCCAGGAATCGGTGATCGCTCGCATCTCGGGAGTGTCGATCGCGGCGTGCAGGTAGATCTCGGTCACTCCCGGCTGCAGCTCGCGCAAGACCTGCGTCCAGTATGCCGCCGTCTCTTCCGGCGCGGCCGGCCCGCCGATCCAGAAGTGGTCGGGCGCCAACACCGCGCGGCTGTCGGCCAAGTCGACAACCTCCGCCATCCCCATGCGAGCCAACATCGAGCGGCTCGCCATGCGAATCGGCAGGCGGTACTCGGCGGCGATGCGGACATATAAGGCATGGTAGGCAGGGTCGAGTTGCAGCGTACCCATGTGGGAGTCGAGATGGGTCACATCGATGCCGGCCGCCAGGGCCTTGTCGATCTGCGCGCGTGTCTCGCGCTCGACCTCGTCGATGCGTGCCTGCGCATAAAAGGTTGCGACGTCGCGGACGAGCTTGCCGCTCGCGTCCATCAAGCTCGATACCTCCGCCGCCGGCGACACCGCGCTCCAGCGGTAGGTGTCCCACTCGCTGGTATGGGTAATGTGCACGCCGGCATCGATCTGGGGGTTGGCGACGACGAAGGCAGCGGCATGATCGAACCAGGGGCAGGGCACCATCAGGGTGGAGGAGCTGAAGGCTCCTGAGCACAAGCCGTCGATGGTGGCGACGTTCTCGGCATGACACATACCGAAGTCGTCGGCGTTGACGATCAGCAAGCGAGCCTCGTCATCGTAGCCGAGCAAGCGCGCGAGGCTGTACTCCCGTTTCGGCATGCGAGCGGCTCACGCTAGCGTCGCCCTACCGTGCGCGCAAGCCAGCAGAGTCTCTCGCCAAGGCGCGAAGCCAATGCCGAAGGTGACGTCTTTGCTGAGCGGGTTCTCGTTGACCCAACCGGCTCGCCGGTTCATGACTGCAACCCATAGGTGCCTGGATGAACAACCCGCTGTACCCCCCGTACGAAGTTTTTGTCGGTCGCGACCTTGGCGGACGCGACTACCGCATCGAAGAGGATCTCATCGACCGGTTCCGCCGCGGTACCGCCGATGACGATCCGCGTTATCGGCAGCCGGATCCGGACGGGCGCCTGCTCGCGCCGGCGCTGCTCTTTCACTCGGAGGTGTATCAGGACTTGAGCTGGTACCTTCCCAACCTGATCGGCAATCTCCATGCAGCGCAGGAGTGGGAGCTGTTCCAGCCGATGTTCCTCGGCGACAAGGTGCGCACTCGTTCGACCGTCGTCGGCCGCTACCGCAAGCGCAATCGCGACTACGTCGTCAACGAGGTTTTGATCACCGATGAGCAGGGCCGCTGGCTGCAGCGCAGCCGCACCCACCAGAGCTTCCTCGCCGAGCATCATGACGCCGGCTACGTCGTCGACAAAGAGCGCGAGCGACAGCCGGATCGCGCCGTCGAGTCGGCCGCCGCCTCCGGCCCGCTGCTGGCCCCGATCGAAAAGACGATCACTCTCGAAATGTGCCAGGCCTTTTCCGGTCCGCACCGGAACTACCACACCGACAGAGAGATGGCGCAGGCCTTGGGCTTCCCCGATGTGGTGGTGCAGGGAATGATGTCGATCTGCTTCCTCTCCGAGATGCTGAGCCGCAATTTCGGCTGGGGCTGGTTCTTCGGCGGCAAGCTCGAGGTCAAGCTGATCAATGTGGTCTGGCCCGGCGATGCGCTGACCATCGGCGGACGGGTGCTCGAGGAAGCGCCCGAGGGCGGGCGGCGCCGGGCTCACCTCGAGGTTTGGTGTGAGAAAGCCGACGGGGTTCGCACCGTCGCCGGCAGCGCCAGCGCGCTGCTGTGACTTGCGTCTTTGGCCAATTCATACGATGACCTGCCCGGTGCGAGGCTTGAGCAGACGGGGAGGGCCCATCGGGTGGGTCGGCACAGCTATCGGCGTTTGCAGCAGCTTGGCTCTGCTGTTTGCGAGTGCCTGCGGCGGTGGTGGCGGCGGGGGCGGGGATGACCCGACCCCTAGTCCGAGCCTACGCGCGACCAACACGCCGGTGCCGACGGCCGAGCTCACCGCGACATCCGTGCCGACAGCGACGCAGACCAGCACTCCTACCAGTTCCGTCGTAGTCATCGCCACCGCGACTTTCGTTCCCACTACCGCGGTACCGGCGACGGCTACCGCGGTGCC
>DASPMH010000423.1:0-5694 GCA_035627175.1 Terriglobales bacterium
CACTTTCCGGGCGTTGATCGCAGCGCTGCTGGCGCTGGTGCTCTCCTTCGTCCTCGGTCCTTGGCTGATCCGCCGCCTGACCGCGTATCAGATCGGCCAAACCATCCGTCCGGACGGCCCGCAAGCACACCTATCGAAAGCAGGCACGCCGACCATGGGCGGAACCCTGATCTTGTTCTCGCTGCTGTTGACCACGCTGCTGCTCTCGAATCTCGCCAACATGTACGTTTGGCTGGTCATCGTCGCCACGCTCGCCTTCGCTGCCATCGGCTTCATCGACGACTACGGCAAGCTCCGCAACGGCCATGGCAAAGGTTTGACTGCCAAGGCGAAGTTCGGCGCTCAGACGGTCGTCGCGCTGGCGGCGGTGTTGATCTTGATCGCGCTGCCGGGTTCGTCGACCGAGATCTATGTTCCGTTTCTCAAGGACGTTCATCCGGATCTGGGATGGTGGTACGTGCCGGCAGCGGTGTTCATCATCGTCGGTGCTTCCAACGCGGTGAACCTGACCGACGGGCTCGACGGTCTGGCGATCGGACCGGTGATGACGACGGCGTTCACCTACGGGCTGTTCGCGTACATCATCGGCAACGTCAAGCTGGCGCAGTATCTCCAGCTGCCCTATGTCGCCGGCGCCGGTGAGCTGTCGATCTTCTGCGGCGCGCTGGTGTTCGCCGGCCTCGGCTTTCTTTGGTTCAACACCTATCCCGCGATGATGTTCATGGGCGACGTCGGCTCGCTGCCGCTCGGCGCCGCGCTCGCGCTGGTGGCGCTGATCACCAAGCAAGAGCTGGTGCTGTTGTTGGCCGGCGGTGTCTTCGTTGCCGAAGCTCTGTCGGTGATCATCCAGGTGAGCTCGTATAAAATGCGCCGCAAGCGGGTCTTTCGCATGGCGCCGGTCCATCACCACTTCGAGCTCCTCGGCTGGCCCGAGCCCAAGGTGATCGTGCGCTTTTGGATCGCATCGATCATCTGTACGGTGCTGGCGCTGTCGACGCTCAAGCTGCGATGAGCTTCTCGGTCGCCGGCCGCAGGCTGCTACTGATCGGCGCCGGCGTCACCGGCGAGAGCGTGGCGCGCTTTCTCGCCGGCCGTGGGGCGTCGCTGCGGCTGGTAGAGCAGTCGGCAGAGCGTCTCGAGAAGGCCGCGCTGCCGGAAGGCGTCGAGACCAGCGGCGACGACACCTCCCTCGCTCTCCTCACACAGGTCGATGCGGTCATCCCGAGCCCCGGCGTCGCTTGCGCGCATCCGCTGCTGCAAGCGGCAGTGCGCTCCGGCATCCCCGTCTTGAGCGAAATCGAGCTCGCCTCGCGTTTTCTGCGCTGCCCGTTGATCGCGATCACCGGTACCAACGGCAAGAGCACGACGACCACCTTGCTGGGCGCGATGTACCGCGCCGCGGGCAAGCGAGTTTTCGTCGGCGGCAACCTTGGGGTGCCGATGATCGACGCTTGCGCCGCCGAGCCGGCGTTCCAGGCCGCTGTCGTCGAGGTTTCGAGTTTTCAGCTCGAATGGGTAACGACCTTCCGCCCGACTATCGCGGTGCTGCTGAACCTGACGCCCGACCACCTCGATCGCTATCCGTCGATGAGCGAATACCAAGAAGCCAAGGCGGCGCTGTTGCGGGTGCAACAGCCGGAAGATTGGGCAGTGCTCAATCGTGACGACGCCTGGGTCTGGCAGCAGCGCCAGCGCACCCGCGCTCGGGTGGTATCGTTCGGCGCCGACCCGGTCGAGTTCGGCACCTACATCGAAGGCGATGAGGTCATCGTCGCCGGCAGCGATGCCGCGCCGCACCGCTTCGATCTGCGTCGCACCGCGCTGCAGGGAGCGCACAACCGCCAGAACATCATGGCGGCGGCGACCGCTGCGGTGCTGGCAGACCTCCCCGACGCCGCGATCCAAAAGGCGATCGACACCACCGCCGGCCTGCCTCATCGACTGGCCCTGGTGCGGGAGCGCGATGGCGTGCGCTACTTCGACGATTCGAAAGGCACCAACAGCGGTGCCGTGGCGCAATCGCTGGCGAGCTTTGCCAGCGGTGTCGTCCTGCTCGCCGGCGGCTACGACAAAGGCGGCGATTTCCGCGAGCTGCTGCCCTTGCTGCGCTCGCGCTGCCGTTGCGTCGTCGCCTTCGGAGCCGCGGCGGACTTGATCGAACGACAGTTGAGCAGCGAGATCCGCGTGATTCATGGCGGCACGCTGGAGCAGGCGGTGCCGATCGCTGCAGCGGAAGCCCAACCGGGCGAGGTGGTCTTGCTGTCGCCAGGCTGCGCCAGCTTCGATGAGTTTCGTAACTACGCCGAGCGCGGCGACAAATTCCGCCAATGGGTGGAGGCACTATGACCGGAAGGGTCGATCTCTGGCGCGCCGGCAACGTATCGGCGCCGAGCGGGCGCTACCGTGTTCGCGTCACCCGTCCCGATCCGTGGCTGCTGGTCGCGGTGGCGAGCTTGCTCGGGCTCGGCCTGATCATGGTCTTCAACTCCAGCTACTTCTTCGCTCGCGAACGGTACGGCGATCCGATGTTCTTTTTCTGGAAGCAGACGCTGGCGATGATGCTCGGCGCCGGCATCTTGTTCGGCACCTCGCAAGTGCCGGTACGCTGGCTTGAGCGCGGCGCCAAACCGCTGTTGGGCATCACCGTCGTGCTGCTGCTGGCGGTGTTGCTGGTCGGCATCAGCCGCGGCGGGGCGCAGCGCTGGTTCGGCCTCGGCATGTTCAGCCTGCAGCCCTCTGAGCTCGCCAAGATCGCGATGGTGATCTACCTGGCGCACGCTTTGTCGCGCCGCGCCGATCGCGTCGCTCAGTTTTGGCGCGGGCTGGTGCCGATTCTGATCGTCGCCGGTGTCGTCGTGGCGCTGATCGGGCTGCAACCGAATTTCAGCACCGCGATGATCCTGGTGATGGTGACGGGCACGATGTTGTTCGCCGGCGGGGCTCGCCTTTGGCACTTGGCGGCGCTGTGTTTGGCGGTGTTGCCGCTAGCCTTCGTCGCGGTGTGGTTCTCGCCGTACCGCTGGCTGCGCTTCAAATCGATGTGGGATCCTTGGAGCGATCCTCTCGGGCATGGCTTCCAGCTGATCCAATCGATGATCGCCGTCGGCACCGGCGGCTGGACCGGCGTCGGTCTCGGGCAGAGCAAGCAGAAGATGCTGTTCCTTCCCGAGGCGCATACTGATTTCATCTTCTCGCTGATCGGCGAAGAGCTCGGGGTCGTCGGCGTGGCGCTGGTGCTGGGCCTGTTTGCTCTCGTCGCCGCCCGCGGCTTTCGCATTGCCTTTCGCCACCCCGATCCCTTCGCCAGCCTGCTCGCCTTCGGTTTGACTCTGATGATACTGATTCAGGCGGTGGTCAATGTGGGGGTAGCGGTGGGGATCCTGCCAACGACCGGCTTGGCCTTGCCGTTCATCAGTTACGGTGGCTCGGCGATGATCGGGGTGATGCTGCAGATCGGATTGCTGACCGCGCTGTCACGAGTGACCGGTTGATTTCGCGGCCAGTGTGGGTGGGATGCAGATGGTCATTGCCGGAGGGGGCACGGGCGGACACTTCTTCCCGGGGCTCGCAGTCGCCCAAGAGGCCGTACGCCAGGGTGCCTCCGCCATCTTCGTCGGCAGCAATACCGGCATCGAAGCGCGGGTTGCGCCGCAGCGCGGCTTCCGCTTCGTTCCGCTCGACATCCACGGCGTCCGTGGTGTCGGCTGGCGTGGCGCGCTACGCTTTGCCGCCCAGCTGCCGGTAGCGCTGCTGGCCGCCTGGCGCGTGCTCGGCGAGCACCGCGCCGACATCGTTCTCGGGCTCGGCGGGTACGGCTCGGTGCCGGTGGTCGTCGCCGCCTGGCTGCGCCGAGTTCCGGCGGTGCTGATGGAGCAGAACGTTCATCCTGGTCTCGCCAACCGCATCTTGTCGCGGTTGGCCCGCCGGGTGTGCACCACCTTTGCCGAGAGCGCCGAGTTTTTTCCCGCCGGCAAAGCGATTCGCACCGGCAACCCGGTGCGCCGACTCGAAAGCTCGACCCGCCCCGACCCCTCGCGCTTCTCGCTGCTGGTATTCGGCGGCAGTCAAGGTGCCCGCAGCGTCAACCGCGTCGTCACCGAAGCGGTGGGGCAGCTACAGCCGCGCCTGCCGGAGTTGTCGATCGTGCATCAAACTGGCGAGGCGGACCGCCTCTCGGTCGATGAGCAGTACCGCGCTCGCGGTATCGACGCACGAGTGTCGGCCTTCATCGAGGACATGGCCGCAGCCTACGGCAGTGCCGACCTGGTCGTCTGTCGTGCCGGTGCCACTACCCTCGCCGAGCTGGCCATGGTCGGTAAGCCGGCGATCCTGATCCCATATCCGTACGCGGCCGACGACCACCAGCGGCACAACGCCGAGGCTATGACCGCGCACCGGGCCGCCGAGATGATTCTCGAAAAAGATTTGTCGCCAGAGCATCTCGCCGAGCGAATTTTTTACTATTCTCAGCACCGTGCCCAGCTCGCCGCGATGGCGCAGGCTGCGGCCGACTTGGCGGCGCCCGCGGCCACCGCCGAGGTGTTGCGAGTGTGTCGCGAGCTGGTCAGGAGAGGACATTGATGGATCCGTTGTCTCACAAGCCCCGGCACATTCACTTCGTCGGCATCGGCGGGGTCGGGATGAGCGGCATCGCCCAGGTGCTTCTCAATCTGGGGCATCACATCAGCGGCTCCGATATCGCCGAAAGCGATGCTACCCGGCGCCTGACGGAGCTCGGGGCGGAGGTCACACTAGGGCATCTCCCCGAGATCATCACCGCAGACATCGATGTGGTGGTCATCTCGTCGGCCGCCAAGTACTCCAACCCGGAGATCTTGCGCGCCAAGGAGCTGCGCATCCCGGTGATACCGCGAGCGGAAATGCTCGCCGAGCTGATGCGGATGAAATCCGGGGTGGCGGTGGCGGGTACGCACGGCAAGACCACCACCACTTCTCTGATCGCCACCGTGCTGCAGCATGCGGCGCTCGATCCGACGGTGGTGATCGGCGGCAAGGTCCACGCGCTCGGCAGCAATGCCCAGCTCGGCAACGGCGACTTGATGGTTGCCGAGGCCGACGAGAGCGATGGCACGTTCCTCTTGCTGTCGCCGACGATCGCCGTGGTCACCAACATCGAACCCGAGCACCTCGAGTACTACGGCGACCTCGAGCGGGTGAAGGAAGCCTATCTGCAGTTCATCAATCGCGTGCCGTTTTTCGGCGCCGCGGTCGTCTGTCTCGACGACGTCGCTGTCCGCAGCCTGCTTCCCAATGCCCGCAAGCGGATCATCACCTACGGCTTCAGCTCGGATGCCGACTATGTCGCTCGCGACGTGCGGGTCGAGGGTATGTCGACCTCGTTCGTCGCCGAGTACCGCGGCGAGGTGCTCGGCGAGTTCCAGGTGCGCATGCCGGGGCGCCACAATGCCTTGAACGCCTTGGCGACCATCGCCGTCGCTCGCCAGCTCGAGGTGCCGCTGGCGGTGATTCGCGGTGCATTGGCGGAGTTCGGCGGCATCCATCGTCGCTTCGAGATCTGCGGCGAAGCGGGGGGCGTGGTGGTGGTCAGCGATTACGCCCATCACCCCTCGGAGATCCGCGCCACCATCGCGGCAGCCCGCGAAGGTTTCGACCGGCGGCTGATCGTTGCTTTCCAGCCGCACCGTTACACCAGACTGCGCGACTTATTCAGCG
>DASPMH010000424.1:0-2853 GCA_035627175.1 Terriglobales bacterium
TGGGCTGCGCCAATAGAACGCTCGGCGCGAGGGCAAGCGCCGCACCGATGCCCAGCGCCAGAGTGGTCTTGGTCTTCAATGTGCCTCTCCCGGTGGCGTTATCGCGTGAATGCCTGCGCGTTGCCGGCATCGACGTTCAGCATGTTGCCAGTCGACTTCGCCGAAGCGTCGCCGGCGAAGAAGCAGACCGCCTCCGCGATATCCTCCGGCAGCACGTCGCGCTTCAGCATCGAACGCTGGCGATAATGTTCCTCGAGCTCCCTGCCTGGATCGATACCGTGGGCGCCGGCACGCTCCTGCCGCCAGTCCCCGTCCCAAATCTTGGACCCCTTGATCACCGCATCCGGATTGACGACGTTGACCCTGATTCCTTCGGGCGCACCCTCAAGCGCCAGGCAGCGAGCGAGGTGGTTCGCCGCAGCCTTGGCCGAGGCATAGGCGCTGGCACCGGCGGCGGCCGCGACGGCATTCTTTGAGCCGATGAACACGACGCTGGTCCCGCCCTGGGTCTTCATCCGTTTAAGCAGCGGCCAGGCGGCGCGACTGGTCAGGAAGTAACCTTCCGCCAGGACCGAGTAGTTGCGATCCCATAGCTCGCGGGTGGTCTGCTCGATCGGGGCTGACGAGGCGATCCCGGCGTTCGCGACGAGGATGTCGAGCCCGCCGAACTCGCGCGCACAGGCCTCGAAGGCGGCCTGAACCTGTGTTTCCTCTGTCACATCGCAGACGACCGAGCGGACCACATCCTTGCCGAAGCGCCTGGCGAACCCGGCACGTACGTCCTCGACCGCCGCCGCGTCATGATCCGCCAGCAGCACGCAGGCGCCGTCGGCGAGCAGGCGGGCAGCCGTCGCCGCTCCGATTCCGCCCGCTCCCCCTGTCACCAGGGCAATCCGCCCGACCAGCGGCTTTGGCGCGGGCATGCGTTGCAGCTTGGCCTCCTCGAGCAGCCAGTACTCGATATCGAACGCCTCTTGCTCGTCGAGGCCGATGTACTCGCCGATCGCCTCGGCGCCGCGCATCACGTTGATCGCGTTGCCGTAGAACTCGCCCGCCAGGCGCGCGGTGGTCTTGTCGGTCGCGAAGGTGATCCGGCCCACGCCGGGCACCAGCACGACGACCGGATTCGGATCGCGCATCGCGGGTGAATTAGCGCGCTTGCAGCGCTCGTAGTAGGCTCCGTACATGGCGCGATAGGCCTTGAGCTTCTCAGCCAGATAAGCATCGTCCTGCAGCCGCGCGGGATCAAGGGCCAGCGGCGCGATCTTGGTGCGTAGGAAGTGATCGGGACACGACGTGCCGACCGCCGCGAGCCGCTCGAAATCGGCCGAGTTCACGAACTCGAGCGTTTCCTGATCATCCGAAAAATGGCCGACCTTACGCCGCGCTCCGGTCATCAGACCGCGCAAGCGCGGCATAAGGTCGGCAGTGATACGGTTGCGATCGGGAGAGGAAGGAACGATCGCACCGCCGAATGCCGGCTGCCCGGCAAGCTTCGAATTAAGATATTCGGCTGCATCGGCGATCAGGCCGATGGTATGCTCGTAAGTAGCCTTGGCAGTGTTGGCCCAGCAGATGATCCCGTGGCCTGCCAGCATGACGCCTTCGAGGTGCGGATTGGCAGCGACATAGTCGCGCAGCTGCACGCCGAGTGTATAGCCGGGCCGCTTCCACGGCAGCCAACCGATGCGCCCACCCCAGATTTCGCGTGTGGCCGCCTCGCCCCCCGACGAGGCAGCCAGCGCAATGATCGCGTCCGGATGGACGTGATCGACGTGCGCAAACGGCAGCAGAGAGTGAAGCGGTGTGTCGATCGACGCGGCGCGGCCGTTCAGGTTGAAGGTGCAATGCGGCAGATAGTCGACCATCTTGTCGTCGTCGTCAGCGCCACCGTAGTTCTGTTCCAGGCTTAGCAGCCTGTTCTGGTAGAGCGTGGCAAACCCGTCGAGCTTCATCGAGCCGATGTCACCGCCCGAGCCCTTGACCCACAGCACCTCGACGCTCTCGCCGGTAAGCGGATCGGTCTCGCTCAGCTTGGCCGAGGTGTTGCCGCCGCCGAAATTAGTGACCGTCAGGTCGGAGCCGAGCAGATTCGAGCGGTAGAGGAGAAGCTCGGCAGGCGACAGCGCGGCCGCGACTTTTTCATCCCAGTGGCTGGTTGGAACAAGAAATGGCGTAGCTGGGTGAATGGCGGCCTGAACGTTCATTGGGAGAGATTAACATTGAGCCTTCCCGCGATCAATCCGATTCGATATCAAGCGATCAATACCGATCATCGAGAGAAGGTCTTTGGGCGCGGGTTTCGCCATTGTCGTGGACGTCGGTAAGACGATGAGCAAGGTGACGCTGTGGTCGCGCGACGGCCGCATGCTCGACCGGCAAGTTCGCCCGAACGGCGCGTGCGCGTTGGAAGGGATTCAGCGCCTGGATGTAGAAGGCGTCGGCACTTGGTTGATCGACGCCCTTGCGAGGCATCGCAACGAACCCGTCGAGGTCATCATCCCCGTCGGCCACGGCGCAGGTGTGGTCGCACTCGCATCCGACGAGGTCGCATTTCCTCCACTCGACTATGAGGAGGCGCCGCCCGGCGGCGTTCTCGACGGTTACCGCGCTGTTCGCGACCCATTCAGGGTCACGGGCTCGCCGGCGTTGCCGGACGGCCTCAATATGGGCGCGCAGCTGTTTTGGCTCGAGCGCCTCTATCCGGAGGCGATGCGCGCAGCGACGCTCGTGCCTTGGGCGCAGTACTGGGCCTGGTTCCTGAGCGGCCGCGCGGTCAGTGAAGTTACCAGCCTCGGCTGTCACACCGACCTTTGGGCGCCCGACACCGCCCGGTTTTCGCCCCTTGCCGAC
>DASPMH010000425.1:0-3402 GCA_035627175.1 Terriglobales bacterium
CGCTCGGGCCGCTGGACCATCGCTGTGCGGCGCTGGCGATGAGTGGCGCCGCGGTGTGGCAGGTGGGACGGCCCGACGAGGCCGCCCTCCGAGGTCGACGAGCTCTGGAGATCGCGCGCGCGGAAGTCCATCCCTTCAACCTGCTGATCACCTTACAGGCGGTGATCGCGATTCACCATTGGCGGGGCGAGCGCGCCGAGGTGCTGGCGATGTCACGCGAGCTGGGGCGGTGCATTGAGGAACAGGGCGTCGCCCAAGCCGAAGCCTGCGCCCATTTGTTGGAGGCCTGGGCGTTGCTCGATGGCGGCGATCCGGATGCGGCGCAGCGGGGGGTGGAGCGCGGGCTAGCGGCGTTGCGCCAGCACGGAACGATGATGCAATCCGCTTACTTGCTATGCGTCGCCAGCGAAGTGCTGATCGGCTGTGGCCGCGTCGCCGAGACCGGCGTGTTGCTCGAGGAAGCCATGCAGCTGATCGAGGTGGGCGAGGCGCGCTGGTGGGAGCCGGAAGTGCATCGCTGGCAAGCGGTACGCTCTCTGGGCGCGGGCGACCATGTCCAGGCCGAGGAGTATTTCGCCCGCTCTCTCGACATCGCCTCGCAGCAGGAATCGCACTCCTTACGACTGCGGACAGCGATCGATCTTGCCCGTCTCAGCCTCAGCGACGGGCAGCGCGATGCTGCGTCCCGCCTGCTCGCGGACGCGAGAAGCCACATCGTCGGCGGCGCCGACACGCGTGACCTGCGCGTGGCGGACGAAGTGGTCGCAGCATTGCTTTCGGGGTGAGCGTACATCGAGTCCGCCACCGGCAAACAGCTGCCTATGCCATCTCGGCTGTGACCCCTAGCGGCAGCGCGCGCCCGAGCGCCGCCGATGAAAACTCCTGCCGGAGTTGTCCTAACGCGTGTTATGTCCTGCACAACATAACACGCGCTCTCCCTCAGCCGTTCACAATTGCTCTGGGCAGCGCGTTTGCCGCGATCTATGACGCTGCGGCAACGCACATGCCGCCGTCACAGCGACTGCCATCGATGCACCACCCGCCGCAGCAAGGGCGGCCTCGCACCCCGCATTGCACGCAGCGGCCCGCCTCACAGATCGTGTCCGGCACCAGGCAAGGGATGCCACTGGTGCAGCACGGAGCTCCGAACCAGAGTCCGCACGCTTGTTTTGGATACGGGGTCGGCGGAGGGGGCGCAGCACACCCATCGAGCGCGTTGTTGATGACACGAACGATCGTCGTCACGTCGACACACTCGCCGAGCTGTCCGCACGGGCAATCGCCACATGAGAGAAGACTCCCGGTGAGGGCAACCTCGACCAGCGCGACGATCTCGTCGACCGTCACCTGCTGATTGCCGTCACAGTCGCCGCAACATCCGGCTGCGGGCGATGCCGTTGCCGAGGCCGTGCCACGCGGTGTTTCCTCGACCGCCGGGGTCGGCGTAGCAGTCGCCACGCATTGCAGCGGGGAACGTACGGACGTTTCGGTTGGTGACGGCGTCGGCGTCTCGGTTGGACGCGTACCAGTAGCGGTCCACGTTGGAGTGGCTCCTCCGCCGCTCGCGCCGCACAGCGACGCGTTGTTGCTCTCGTCCGCTTCGGCGATGGAGTCATCCGGGTCGACGAACACCCGCAGATACACGTCACGCGTCAGTGGCACCGGCGCGCATTGCACATCACCGGCGGCGACTCCCTCGAAGCGCGACAACGTTCCGCGGGGCGGACCACTACAGGCAGCCTCGGCGAGGGCCACGTCGCAGGCATCGGCCGTGCCGAGATTGTGCACGCAGACCGTGGAGGTGGCGGCGACGTAGCCGGTCCACGTCACAACGAGATCCGGCAAATCGGCCGCGCTCGCGGCCGCTCCCGAAGCGCCGCCAAGCACCACGATGATCGCGGCGACGCAACCGACCAGATCAACGAACCTTGGGCATTGGCTTCTCATGGGTCCCCCCTCTGTTCCTCTGACGAGGTCGGTGATCGGCGTACCCGTGTCAAGAGAGAGATGGTGGATGGGAAAGGTTATGACGAGCATGCGCGGAGAGCGCGCTACAGCGAGGGCCTTCGCGCTCGGAGAGCGCGCACTACAGCGAGGGCCTGGATGCTACAGCACGCGTTGGTGCAGGCGCCACCAGCAACTGAACAGGAGCAGCATCAGGACAAGCGCGCCAGCGAAGGCGGTTACGCCTATTCCCACCATCTGCGGCAAGCCGGAGCCGCCACTCGCTCGTACGGCTGCCCAACCGAAAGGCACCAGGCACGTACCAGCCCGCCCGTCAAAGCAAGGGCTATTCGCGCGCCCACGCTGATGATTGCTACTTGGGATTTCGGTTCTTCGTTGGACAGTTGGCCGATGGAAGGCTTGTCGCTGCGGCAGGCGTCCACGTCACCAACGCTTAAGCGTACCAAGGCGCCCTCGGAGAGCGCGCGCTACAGCGAGGGCTTGCTACAGCGCGCCTGCCGACGGCAGCTACATGGACGCTATCCAGTTTGTGCCGACGGATCCTTGCCGAATAGGGAGAAGGCCATCAGCACCGCGATGCCGACCGAGATGCAGGAGTCGGCGATGTTGAATGCCGGCCAGTGGTGGTCGTTCCAGTAGAAGTCGAGGAAGTCGGTGACCGCACCGAACCAGACGCGGTCGATCAGATTGCCGACCGCGCCGCCGAGGATCGCTCCGAGCGCGAGCGTCAGCAGCCGCTGCGACTCGTGCACCTGGCGGATCATGTAGAGCAGAAAGAACAGTGCCGCCGTCGACGCGCCCACGAAGAACAGCCGGCGCAGCACCGGATGGCCGTCGGCGAACAGGCTGAAGGCTCCGCCGGGATTGGCGACGTGGGTCAGGTTGAAAAATGAGTCGACCACCTCGATCGAGGTGTACAGCGGCATCGTCGACCGGATGTAGATCTTGGTCAGCTGGTCGAGAACCGCGGCGATGATGGCGGTGCTGCTGAACAGGGCGTATTTGCTCACGCCGCGGCCCGCATCACGTCCTGGCAGCGCTGGCACAAGCCGGGATGGTCGCTGCTGCTGCCGATCGCTTCGCTGTAGTTCCAGCAGCGCTCGCACTTGCCGCCGCGCGCCTTCTCGATCTCGACACGCAGCTCCGGCAGCAGCGGGCTTACGGCCCCCTCGCCGAGATCGGCGGCAAGCTCGACCTGCGAGGTGATGAAGAGATCGGTCAACGCCGGATAACCGCGCAGCAAGCCGTCGAGCTCACCGCTCGCCTGCAAGCGCACGCGGGCATCGAGCGAGTGCCCGATGCGATCGGCTTGGCGCGCATCTTCGAGCGCCTTGTTGACCGCTTCGCGCACCGCCAGCAATCGCTCCCACCGCTCCGCCAGCGCCGCGTCGCGCGGACGCGGCGGCGGCAGCTCGGCCAACAGCACGCTCGCCGCCC
>DASPMH010000426.1:0-4981 GCA_035627175.1 Terriglobales bacterium
TCTGCTGACCGTCATCGACTACTCTTTGCCATCGACAGAGCGGCGCTTGTGGGTGATCGATCTGGCTCGCAAGGAGATCGTCTTCCACGAGCTGGTCGCGCACGGCATCAATAGCGGCGCCAGCTTGCCTACCGCTTTCTCCGATCGGCCCGATTCGAGGATGTCGAGCCTCGGCTTGTTTCGCACCGGTGAGACGTACGTCGGCAAACACGGGCTGTCCTTGCGCCTGGACGGTCTCGAGCCGGGCTTCAACGAGAGGGCACGCGAGCGCGCCATCGTCATGCACGGAGCGCCGTACGTCAGCCCGCAGGCGATCGCCAAGCTCGATTTCCTCGGACGTAGCTGGGGTTGCCCCGCGGTCAGCGTCGCGGTTCATCGCCGCATGATCGAGCGCATCCAAGGCGGCAGCGCGCTGTTCATCTATTACCCGGATCCGCGCTGGTTGAGCGATTCCGAGTATCTCAACTGCGACGACACCGGTACCCGCGTCGCCGCCCGCTGAGCGGGCTCAAGCGCGAGCGTCGGTCGGGCAGTACTTGTCGACCAGCGCCAGTAACGCGCTGATGTCGACTGGCTTGCTGAGGTAGTGCTCGGCGCCGAGACCTTCGGTGGCGCCTTCGACGTCGAGGATCGCCGAGCAGACCACGACCGGGATGTCGGCGATGGCCTGGTCCTGCGTCTGCTCTTCGCGAAACTGATAGCCATCCTTGTTGGGCATCATCAGATCGAGCACAATCAGACAAGGGTGTACGCCCGATCGCATCAGGTCGAGCGCCTTCTCGCCGTCGGACGCAGTGGCGACGGGATACCCGTGCAGCTCGAGCAGAACCGCAAGAGATTCGAGCACCTGGGTGTCGTCGTCCACCAGGAGCACGGGCTTGGCGCTGTCAGGCATAGGTCGTAATCCTAGTCGAAAAGCTTAGAAGCGCCAGAGTATCTACTACAAAATCACCGTCCGCCGTCCGCCGAAAATGCTGACCGGGGAGCTCAGGTTCAGGCGCCCTTGGCTGGCTTTGGGGTCCACTCGGCCAAACTGTGCACCACCGCGATCAGCTCCGCGGGCTCCAGCGGTTTGGGCACGTGCATTTGGAAACCGGCGGACAAAACCTGTAAGCGATCCTCGACGCGCGCGTAAGCGGTCAGCGCCAAAGCTGGGATCGCCCCCCCTTCCTCTGCCGGAAGAGCGCGGACGTGCCGGATCAGCGAATAGCCGTCCTCGCCGGGCATACCGATGTCAGAGATCAACAGGTCCGGTAGCCAGGAGCGCAGCGACTCCAATCCCATCGCGGCCGAAGCGGCGGTGCGTACCTCCGCTCCGCTTTGTTCGAGAAGTACGCGCAAGGTCTCGAGGGTATCGAGATCGTCATCGACGGCAAGTACCCGCAATCCGCTCAAACTGATCGGCGGCGGGGCAGGCTTGCTGTCGCGTGTTCCGTCGAGCACCGGAGGTCGATCGATTGCCGGAATCGATTGCAGCGGTGTGATCGGCAGCTCGACGGTGAAGGTCGATCCATGTCCTTCGCCAGCGCTTTGGGCTCGCGCCCGGCCGCCGTGCAGCTCTACCAGGTGGCGTACGATCGACAGGCCGAGCCCGAGGCCGCCGTGGGCGCGGGTGCTGGTGCTGTCGGCCTGCCGGAAGCGGTCGAAAACGTAGGGCAGGAAAGCAGGGTCGATCCCCTTGCCGCTGTCGGTCACCGAGATCTCGACATGATCCTCGACGCGTTGAACGTGTACTTCGATGTGGCCGCCGGCCGGGGTGAATTTCAGCGCGTTGGAGAGTAGGTTCCACAATACCTGCTTGAGCCGTTCAGGGTCGCCGGCGATCGTCATCAGCCGCGGATCGATCGAGACCTGAATCCTGATGTTGCGGATGTCCGCGGTCGGCCGGACCGATTCGACGGCCGCTTCGACGACGTTGGCGATGTCGACGGGTCGCACGTCGAGGCGGAGCTTACCGGTGATGATCCGCGAGACGTCGAGCAGATCCTCGATCAGCTGCGCCTGCGACTTGACATTGCGCTCGATCACTTCGAGGGCGCGCTCGGAGCGCTCCTGGTTCAATTGGCCCGTCCGTAACATCCGGGCCCAGGCCAGCACCGGGCTGAGCGGCGTGCGCAGCTCGTGCGACACCACCGCGAGAAACTCGTCCTTGGCGCGGTTGGCCGTCTCCGCCTCGACGCGGGCGCGCTCGAGCTCCTGATCGCGTTTCTGGATCTGCCCGAGCATCTCATTGAACGTGCGCACCAGCAGACCGAGCTCGTCCTCGCCGGCAGTGGTGGCGCGGACGCTGTAGTCCTTCTGCTCGGAGACTATGCGGGCGGTGTCGACCAACTCCATGATCGGGCCGGAGAGGCCGCGCTGCAGGCTGACCAACACCGGGAACGACAAAGCGATCGCGGCGAGAAACACCAGCACCGAGATGCCGAGATGGCGGATGATGCCGGCGGTCAGCTCTTCGAGATTGGCCATCAAGCGGACGCTGCCGATGACCTCGCCTTCGACCACCATGCTGCGCCGCACCAGCAGGTGGTCGGCGCGGTAGACGTAGCCGTCGCCGGTCTCATCAGTGCGCAGATCGGTGATGCGATAACGCGGGGTGCGGGCGTAGCTGGCAAATGCCTCGCCGTCCGGAGTGAAGATACCTGCCGCCAGCACCTGCGGCTCGGCCCGCAACGCCGCCAGCGTCTGCGTCGCTGATTCGCGATCGCGAAAGATCAAGGCGGAGGTGACGTTGTAGCCGACGATCTGCGCCAGCGTCGACTGCTGGCGCACCAGCCGCTGCCCGAAGTTGACGATGTCGTAGGCGACGAAGGCGATCGAGGCCAGCAGCAAGGCTACCGCGGTGGTAGCAATGTTGACCCAGATGAACTTCCGCCGGATCGGCAGGTCGCGGAAAAGCGACATCATCCTGTAACGTTTAGTTCGCCGGAGAGCGGGTGGGAATCACGTTGGTAGCAAGCTTTAGCAATTGTGAGCTGATTTGCAGACCGGCACGGGCAGCGGCGTCGGCATTGATTTCGAAGCGGACTTTCTTGTGCTCCATCAGAAAGTTGATCACGCCGCCGCGATTGGCGAAACCATCCGCTTCTCCGACGGTCAGCACAGGCGCATCGCGCAACAGCGACAAGATCGCCGGCACCTGCCACTCCTGGGCGTGGTCGACGAACAGGATGTGGCAGGTGCGAGTCTCGTTGCCACGGCTCACCCGCCGCACCGCCGGGCGCTTTCCCTGCAGCTTCTTGTCGCTGACGACAGTTTCCAAGGTCGACGCGAACGTCTCACTACCCAGGACGCACAGGTCCATGGTGTCGCCCGTGAAGGCGGAATGCGGCCATTCGATGAACTTCGCGAAGTTGTACAGAAAGGCCGCTTTGATCTGGTATTCCTCGGCGCTCTGACTCGACGCAGGCGCCACCCCCAGCAGCGCCACGGCGACGGCTGCGCCGATCCACCGCGATCCGATCCGCCACAGCCGAGCCACCCTCCGCCCGCTCGACCCACGGTGTCTGCACGCCGCTATTCGCCGGCCAGACCGGTGGCGATGGTTGATGGGGGACGATGCTTGCACGAGTGAGGGCCTTCCCACCTTCTAATGCGACAATCGCCCGGCTGTAAAGATCGCTTTCGCCTTCCGATGCTATAGGCTGCGCTTAGATCCCGCGTTGACCGAGTGCCGCCGTCGCGGCATGGTCCTAGTTCGCCCATGACTGCATACGACAAACCATCCGATTCGTCGCTCCCTGCCGGCACACCCGGTCCCTCGATGAGCGTGCTGGTGGTCGAGGACAATGCGGATGCGGCCGAGAGCATGATGATGCTGCTCGAATTGCTCGGCCACCAGGTGCACATCGCCAATGACGGCTTCGCCGGGGTGGAAGCGGCCCGTACGCAGTCGCCGCAGATCATGTTGGTCGATATCGGTCTGCCAGGCATCGACGGCTACGAGGTCGCTCGTCGCGTTCGCCGCGATCCCGATCTCTGTCACATCATCCTGGTGGCTTTGACGGGCTACGGCTGTGACGACGACAAGCGCGAGGCCGCTGCCGCCGGCTTCGATCGGCACATGGTCAAGCCGGTCGACCCCGACGCGCTGCAAGAGCTGATCACCGGCTTTGCCGGTGCCTCTCCGAAGAAAAGCTAACCGCCGCAGGTCGACGGCCGCGCTTCAGCGCGCTACTGCCCGTACGAACGTCGCACGCAGCCGGCGCACCGGCGGGTCTTCGTTGTCAGCGAAATCCTCGAGGCTGTGCAAGCGCAGCTCGGCCGTGGCGATCTGCTCGAGCTCCGCGCGCGTCAGCGGCCAGGGCATCGCGCCTGCGGGTTCATCCGCTTCCCGGCCGCGAGCGATCACCAGCAATGTGCCCCCGGGTCGCACCAGCTGGCGCAAGCTCGCCATCGCAGCGCCGCGGATCGGCGCGGGCAGCACCTGCAGCGTGTACGTCTCCGCCACCAGATCGAAGTGGCCCGCCCACGCTGGCGGCGGTCGGAGCAAATCGCCGACGCCATACTCGACCGGGGAGTCGGCGAAGCGCGCCTGCGCCTGCGCCACCGCGGTGGCGGAAATATCGAAGGCCGTGACCCGCCAGCCGCGCCGCGCCAACTCCTCGGCGTTGTCGCCGAGGCCGCAGCCGACATCGAGCGCGCTGCCGGCCAGATTCGGATGCCGATCGAGCCACTCGACCAGGTGCGGATTGGGGATCAGATCCGCCCAGGGCACCACCGCCGTTCCGCTGGCCGCTTCGCGGTAGAGGGTTTCGAACCATTCCAGCGGCTGTTGCTTGGCCAAGGCTTGCTGTGCCAGCGCGCGGGCGCGAGTACGATCGACCATCTCGCCAGCCCTATACTTCGATCCCGGCCCGGGCAAATCGATACCGCTGGTGTTCATCGCAACCGTCGCCGCCAGTAGGAGTTGCACGAGCGCGGCGGCAGCCTCGCCGCCGGCGGCGGCGGCGCGCCGCGCCGGTCGTGGCACGTGCGATGC
>DASPMH010000427.1:0-3418 GCA_035627175.1 Terriglobales bacterium
GGTACGCGTCGTGGAGAGCAGCGGCAAGAGCGTAACAGCAGTCGCCAAGGAGCTCGGGATCCCGCGCACCGCGCTCGCGAACTGGGTCAAGGCATCGGCCGCCGGTACCGCGAAGAGCGGCAGGATCACCGAGGGCGAACGCCAGGAACTCGAGCGGCTGCGAGGCGAGGTCCGCACGCTGCGGATGGAACGCGACTTCCTAAAAAAAACGGCGGCGTTCTTTGCCAAGGAGAGCAAATGAAGTTCGCGGCCATCGAGGCCGGCGTCGGCACGTTTCCAGTATCGCTGATGTGCAGATCGCTGGCGGTATCACGCGCAGGCTTCTACGCCTGGCAGAAGCGAGCGCCATCGGCGCGGTCGCTGACCGATCGAGCGCTGCTGGCCGAGATCGCGGCCAGCTTTGTTTCAAACAAGAAGCGGTACGGCAGTCCTCGAATTCACAAAGACCTTGAAAGCGCTGGGTCGACGTACCGGCCGCAAGCGTGTCGCTCGGCTGATGCGTCAGAACGGGCTGAGAGCCGGGAAACCAAGCCGATTCTGCAAGACGACCGATTCCAACCACGAGTTGGCGGTGGCACCGAATTCCTTGGCTCGTCGTTTCGAAGCCGACACCAGAGATCGCGTTTGGGTCACCGACATCACGTACATTCCCACTGGTCAGGGCTGGCTGTACCTGAGCGTCATCCTCGATCTCTTCTCGCGCCGCGTTGTCGGCTGGTCGACGGCCTCGCACATGCGTACGGAACTTCCGCTGCAGGCGCTGGGTATGGCGCTGAAGCATCGCCGGCCGCCGGCTGGACTCGTGCATCATTCGGATCGCGGCAGCCAATACGCCAGCGCGGACTACCGGCGCACGCTGCACGAGAACCAAATCGAATGCAGCATGAGCCGACGCGGTGACTGCTGGGACAACGCCGTGGCCGAGAGCTTCTTTGCAACGCTGAAGAAAGAGCTGGTATACGAAACGAATTGGGAGACCCGAGCGGAGGCGCGGACGGCGATCTTCTCCTACATCGAAGGGTACTACAATCGAGTTCGACGACACTCGAAGCTCGGATACGTCAGCCCTGAAGAGTTCGAGCTACGAAACGAGATGGAGTTGGCGGCTTAACTTGGGTGTCTACCGAAACGGGGCAACTCCATATTTGGATTTCACATGCGAGAGGCGGCTTCGTATCCGCTCGGGCAGGGGTCGGCTCGAAGACAGGCCGCTCAAACGAAATCCACACTGCTGATAGAGAATCCCTCGGTCGTAGGGTCATAGGCTATCTCCCAACGTTGAAGCGGTTCGTCGGATAAGCGGCCTACGATTTCTCTAGCTGGGCTATAGAGCATTAAGGTTTCCGATATTACCCGCTGAAGAATTAAGAAAAACTCCGTCGCCCTTGCGAACCATTGGTTGAACTCTTCGTACCGTACAATTCGGGGTTGCCCGCCATTGCGTTTACGCAAGCGAATTCCGTCGGTCCAAACGACATAATCGGCATGGGCGTAGCCATTGCGAATGTCGCCATCAAACGCATCTCGAAATACCTCGGCCAATTCGTGCATTTCAATGTCTCGCGCGTGGCCCGCGAGGTTCTGAAAGACTCTATTCGCGTTTGGCGCGACGATGGCGCCAGAAGGTGATTTACGTACGAGATCAGCAAACGGTCGGGTGTTGTAGAGTTCGCCGCTAGCGATGCGGAGCATGTTCTTAGCGATTTCATAGTATCCCGACGCTTCCGCGAGATGACAGTAGTAGGCGAGCGCTATCCGAACTTTTATGGGGCTCGACGCCATAGTCCCCAGGAACTCTCCGTATTGATCGAAGGCGCACATCGCGTCTTCGGCGGTATTCCAACCTGCATCTTGCGATCCTCGAAACTCTGGGCCGAGCGAGAGCGCAAAATGCAGTTCGTTTTTCCGACGAGCCGTCGCAAAAAGGTCCCGCAAACTCGATTCGGCCTTGGCGAAGAAGGCGTCGTTCTTAGTCCGATCAATCATCGCGTGCGCAGACGAATGCTCGCATCCCGTTCCTGCTGTTCCCGTTGCTTCAAAGATCACGTGGTGGTGCAAGATCGTCCAAGGTACAGCTGCCGTCCTTTAGCCGCTGCCTGCGCCGTTCTTCTGCCTCCAAACCTTCTCTCAGCACATAGAGCATCGCCTCCGCGCCGCCCGCGTGCGGGATATTTCCAAACCAAAGCTGCCGACCTTTGAAGCGTTGCTCCAAGTGGCTCAGAACGGCTGCGATAGCAGCTAGGGCGTGCTCTACGTTCGTCTTGCTTGCCGAAGCGAGTTCCTTTGCGCTCCTGCCAGCGAATAAATCGAAATCCGTATGCGCGATTCGCCGATTGCGCCAGTCTCTTGCGAAGTTTGTAGCTTCAACGGCAGCCTCAATGAGCGGGCCAAGCTCCTCGCGAAGGGCCGCATCATTGACCAGATCCGGGATGCAGCGAATAGATAGGTTGGCTTTACCCGCGGTCGTCTTGGGGTCGGTTAGTCGACACAACGTCAGCAGCGTATGCTGCCAAAGCATGTTTTGAACAAGGCGGAAGAATGTCCCGGCAGAACGATTCAGGATCGACAGGCGCTCACGCTTCGTCGCAAAGAGAATGACAAACTGATCCCAAAGGATGTGGAGCGTTCCAGTATCGTTGAACAGTCTGTAAAACACCGCTCCTAATTCGGCGCCCATTGCCGCAATGTACTCGGCCTCCGTCTCCTCCCCCGTGGTATAGCGTGCCATCGTGACTATCCTCTCAACATTCTCGAGAAATCAGGCGAGTCCACAAACGCCGGGCGATCGCCAACCACTTCCGTCACTCGCTCGACGCTCGCGTCTTCCACGGGGAACCCCAGCATCTCAAGTGTCGCGATCCCTTTGGCTGCGGCGGTCAGCGCAAGAGGATACATTGGACCGTCCACCGACATCACCCCGCTATTGCCGACGACTTTAAGTACACCCACAGCGAGAAGCCCGGATACCGTCGAATCATGAATCGGCATGCGCACTGTGTTCTGCCCTCGAAGGAAGAACTCGCGGACTACAGCGCATTCGTTGACATCAAGGCTTCGCATCCGCTGTCGTGCAGCCGATTTCAGCCGATTCTTCGCGTACCATCTGCGGATGCCGGCTGCGCTTGAGCCACCTATTGTCGCGAGAAGCAGTCCCGATGAAACCAAGAAGGCGAGCCCGATTCCTTGTCCCCACTGCGACGAAAACTCGGTTAGACGAAGACGCGAGACAACTTCTACAGGCGCGAAAAGTACAACTGTTGTCGTCATCCAGATTCCAACAATCGGTCGCGTCAACAGCGGGCTTTGAAGAAACCTAATTACCCATTCCATGCCTCCCAGACTGCCTCTACCACCCTCTCTAATTCAAGATGGGGCAGTGCGGTCTGGACAGCTATGCCGTCCGAAACAATGGAATCAC
>DASPMH010000428.1:0-6955 GCA_035627175.1 Terriglobales bacterium
GGCTGGGATGCCGCTGCGCTCGGCCTGCTGCGCATTCCGCCGGAGAGCTTGCCGGAGATTCGCGGCTCGAGCGAAGTCTACGGCATCGCCACCGAGCTCGGCGGAGAGATCCCGATCGCGGGCATAGCCGGCGATCAGCAAGCGGCGATGTTCGGCGAGATCGGCCTCGAGCACGGCACGGTCAAAGCAACCTTCGGCACCTCGGGCATGTTCGACGTCAACAGCGGCGAGTATCCGGTGTTTTCGACTCGCGGTGCATATCCACTGGTGCTGTGGTCGATCGGCGGGCAGCGCACCTACTGCCTCGAAGGGACGATCATCACCGTCGGCGCGGCGGTGCAGTGGCTGAGGGACGTGCTCGGCGTCATCGCCGCGGTCGAAGATTCCGCAGGATTGGCCGCCCAGGTCGCAGACAGCGGTGGGGTCTGGTTCATCCCGGCCTTGCAGGGATTGGGCACACCGCATATGGCGACCGAGTCGCGGGCGGTTTTCGGCGGTTTGTCGCGCGCCACCGGCAAGGCGCAGCTGGTGCGTGCGGTTCTCGAAGGCATCGCCTACCGCGGCCGCGAGGTGTTCGAGACGCTGCTCGAAGATGCCGCGATCGGGCGGCCGCAACGCCTGCGCGTCGATGGCGGCGCGGCGAGCAACGACTTCCTGCTACAGCAACTGGCGAACGCCATCGGCATAGCCGTCGAGCGTCCGGCGTGCGTCCAAGCCTCGGCGCTCGGCGCCGGCTACCTCGCCGGCTTGGCGACCGGCGTATGGAAGGACACCGCCACGCTAGCGCGCACCTGGCGTTCCGGCGGCATCTTCGAGCCGCAGTGGAGCGACGATCAGCGCGAGGCGAGCTTCGCTCGCTGGCGCGCCATGCTCGAAGCGGTGCGTCCGCTCTGAGCGCAACGATCGTGCACGCTGCGAGGCTCAGGCTGACCGTGCCGATCTCGGCGATCGCACCGACTCCGTCTAGCCGATGACGCCGGAGCTGCGCGCCGAGCCCCGCCTGCGTGTTGGTATCGCGTTGTTCAATGCCGGCGCCTTCTTCGCAGCCCACGAGGCCTGGGAAGAGCTCTGGCTCGAGCTCGTCGGCGAGGAGAAGCAACTGGTGCAGGGGCTGATCCAGATCGCCGCCGGCTACTACAAGCTCGAGCAAGGCAACCGCTCGGCAACCCGTAAGCTCTTCGAAAAAGCGCTCGCCCGAATCGCCGCCGCTGGGGAATGCGGCAACGACGCCGGCGTGCAAGCTCTGGTCTCGGTCGTCGGCGAGCAGCTGCGGCTGCTGGCAAGCGCAGCCCCGCTGACCGCCCCGCAGCTCACCATCGGCTAACCGACACGGTCGCTATCACGAAATGTTCGCCCCCTTTGCACACCGGAGCGAGGATGGTGCCACGGCAACGCTACAGCTCGATCGACATCCCTTCGGATTCGCCGCTGGCGGTGTCGGTCACGGTCAGCCGGACGCGGCGGTAGGTCGCGGCGCGGAAATACAGGTAGCCGGAGACCTTCTCGCCGGGGCCGATCTCGGTGCCGGCGAGGCGCTGTTGCCCTAGCGGCTCGAACGATTGGTTGCCGAGCTTCTGGCGCAGCACGCCGTCGCTCAGCGGCTCTTCTCGGTCGCCTTCGATGCGGATCATAGCGACCTGGGCGGGATCGAAGGAGTAACGCCGCTCGCTGCGATTATCGATCTCGATCCGCAGTGCGGTGATGCCGAGCGACAACAGGTCGACGCCCAATGTCGACGATGCCTCTGCCGGGCGGACCGGCTCGGCCAAGATAGTCAGGCCACGTTCTCTGCCGCGATCGCGTTGGCGCGATTGTTCGGCGTTGCGCTCGAGCTCGCTTGCCAGCGTGCTGCGAAACGACCGGCCGAAGCGCAACTGTGCCGCGCCGCCCTCGCTGGAGATCGCTTCGAATTCGGCACCGGCGTCGGAGCAATGGACCTGCACCCGCACCGCCGCGGCTTGCCCGGCGGCGGACGCGGCGACGATCTCGCCTGGCTGGCCGGGCGACGCCGGGCGGATGTCGGCGATGGTGTAGCCCATGCGCTGAATCGCCCCGCGCGCGGCACGAGTCGCCGCGGCGCAGCTCAACATCGGATGCGACAGCCGCGTCGGCGCATCTCCGCCGATGGTGGCGCAGCCGGAAACGAACGTGGCGATCACCACGATCCAGCCCAGTCGATACTCGTCACCGGGGTCGAAGCGGTCCATGCAGTGCACCTGTCAGCTGGCGGGCGACAAGACAAACCCCTAGCGGGGGTCGCGACTGCCGCGATCGATCGCAACAACGTAGTCGTGCTCAGCACCGACTATGGCGAATTGGCTCCAACCATCAGGCTCAAGGCGACGACCGTTCTGGCCCGCGGTAAGCGTCTCAAGTTCCCGGTCACGTTCCCGCTGAACCAAAACACCGGCGCGCATGCGGTGTTGTCGAGACAAACCATGTGCACTTGCCCTCACTGCCATGAGCGTGCCATGGTTATGGCATGCAAAAGACTTTGCAGCTCGATAGCTCCAATCGGATTGTTCTGTCCAGCGACGTGCGGCGTGCCGCCGGCGTTCAGCGGGGCCAGATTCTGAAGGTGTTCGTATCTCCAGGACGCATCGTGCTCGAACTGGAACCGAACCACAGTGGTCGAATCGTCAAACGCGGAAAGCTCAAGGTCTGGGCGGGGGAGGTGCCCCCGATCCCGCTCAGTGAAGCGGTCGAGCAGTCGCGCCGTTACGACCGATGACATTTCTCGATACCGGGATTCTAGTCGGGGCGCTGCTCGAAAAACATCCAGAGCACGCCCAGTGCCGCTCCGCGCTCGAACAGTTCGAAGATCGTGTCACCGATGCGCATGCGCTAGCGGAAACGTTCAGCACATTGACAGGGTTCTACAAGGTTCCTCCGCAGGCGGCCTCGGAGCTGACGCTGAGCCTTCAGGACCACGTCCGGGTCGAGGGCTTGCTCCTGGCCGACTACGCCACCGCCCTCGGTGAAGCACCGAATCGCGGCGTGATGGGCGGGGGCATTTATGATTCGCTCCACGCGACCTTTGCCCGTCGGCGAAAGGCCGTTCGCGTGGTGACCCGGAACCCGTCTCACTTTGCACACGTGGCACCGGACCTCGAGATCCTCACCCCCTGAGACTCGTCTAGATTCTAGATGACGACTGCCGCGGGCATGGCGCGCCGCGCTGCAGCAACCCGATACGCCGACTGCGTCGCCGCACCGTGCCTCCGAGACAGCAAAGGCAGCGCCGTCGTGACCATCGACGAGCTACTCGAGGCGGCAACCAATGCAGTAGACGCGTACCCGCTGCCTGGCACGTGACCGCCACCATAGCCCATGCGCTGAATCGTCCCCCGCGCGGCGCGCGTGGCCGCGGCGCAGCTCAGCATCGGATGGGACACCCGCGCCGGCGCATCGGCGCCGATGGTGGCGCAGCCGGAAACGAACAAGGCGACCATCGCGACGCTGCGCAGTCGGGTCCGGTCCACGAAATCGATGTCGTCCATGCAGCCCCCTGTCAGTTGGCGAGCCGCAAGACAAACCTCTGGAGCGGATCGCCGCCGCGATCGAGAGGAACACCAGGTTGTCGAGGAAGTATGAATGCCGCGGACGCGGCTAGCGGGCGCTCAGACCGGCGCGCGCTTCGACTTGGTCAACACCACCACCTCCTGCCCATTCACCCGCACCGTACGCCGGTCGGAAGCCATCTGCTTCCCGCCGAACTTTCTGCCGCGCTTTTCGCGCCATCTGCGCAACTCGTCCTCGAGTTGCTCCTTGTTGAGCATCGCTCTGCTCCCTCCTGCAGCTGCTCGGGGGCTCGCCGTCAGTTGCTGCCGGCGAACACCTCGATCGATTTCACCCGGCTGGGATGGCGCAACTTGCGCAGGGCTTTCGCCTCGATCTGCCGGATGCGTTCGCGCGTGACCGCGAAACGTTGTCCCACCTCTTCCAATGTGTAGTCGGATTTCTCGCCGATGCCGAAGCGCATGCGCAGGATCTGCTCCTCGCGCGGCGTCAGCGTCGCCAACACCTTGCGCGTCTGCTCCTCCAAGCTGCTGTAGACGGCAGCATCGGCCGGAGAGACGGTCTGGCGATCTTCGACGAAGTCGCCGAGCGAGCTCTCTTCCTCGTCGCCGATCGGGGTCTCGAGCGAGACCGGCTCTTTGACGATGCGCAGGACCTTGCGGACCTTGTCGAGCGGCATCTCCATCTTGGCGGCGATCTCTTCCGGGGTAGGTTCCCGGCCGAGCTGCTGCACCAGATAGCGCGACGAGCGCACCACCTTGTTGATGGTCTCGATCATGTGCACCGGAATGCGGATGGTGCGGGCCTGATCGGCGATGGCGCGACTGACCGACTGGCGAATCCACCAGGTCGCGTAGGTCGAGAACTTGTAGCCGCGCTGGTACTCGAACTTCTCGACGGCACGCATCAGACCGATGTTGCCTTCCTGGACCAGGTCGAGGAAACCGAGACCGCGGTTGGTGTAGCGTTTGGCGATGCTGACCACCAGGCGCAGGTTCGCTTCGATCAAGCGCTTCTTGCCGTCCTGCGCCTTGTCTTCGCCGCGTCGGATGATGTCGAGCGAGCGGCGCAAGGCTTCGTAGCTCATGCCGACTTCGTGCTCGGCATCGGCGATCTTGCGGCGGGCGGCGCGAATCTCTTCGCCGAGCTCACGGAGCTGCTCGGGAGTCAGCTTCGGCGCCTTCTTGCCGGTGGGGGCCTTGCTCTCCTCGCGAGCCTTGACGCCACCGCGCAACAGGTCGGCGGCGGAAAGCCCGGATTTGCGCTCGCACTTGATGATCAGATTGTCCTGCTGATCGATGAAGCGACGCGCCATGCGCAGCTTCTCGACGATGGTGTTGATGTGGCGCCGGCCGAGCTCGAAGGAATCGAACCACTTGGCGATGCGTTTCTCGACGGCGACGACCTTGCGTTCGGCGAGCGCCGCATTGCGGGGATGAGCCCGCTTCTGGCGCACCGCCTCGTCGAGCTCGCGTTTCTCGTCGACCAGACGGCGCAGCTTGTCGAGCTGCTTGAGAATGGCGCCGTCCGGCTCGCGGGGCGTGGCATCCTCGGCTTCGCTTTCTTCCTCCTCCGAATCGGACTCCTCGTCGAGCAGCTCGCGCTCGGAGAGCTCCCCGGCTTTGATGCGCTCGCCGAGGTCGAGCAGATAGGAAGGGGTGAAGGGCAGGGCCAGAACTTCCTGACGCACTTCGCGCTCGCCCGCTTCGATCTGCTTGGCGATCTCGACTTCCTGCTCGCGGGTCAGGAGAGAGACGGCGCCCATCTCCTGGAGGTACATGCGGACCGGGTCGGAGGTGTCCTCGCCGAAGCTCTTCTCCTCGCGCTCCTCTTCCGCCCACTCGCCCTCTTTCTCTTCCTTCTCTTGCGGGATCGCCGTCTCGTTGATCGGTTCGGCCTGATCGACGTCGATGTCGCCGAGCATCGAGATGGCGCCGTCGATGTCGTCGGTGGCGGTGGTCTCGGGGACGAGAGCGTCCTCGATATCCTCGAAGGCTGCGGGAGGGGTGATCTCCGCCTGCGGAGCCGCCGCTTTCGGCACGCGTTTTTTCTTCATACTGTTATTTTACTTTCTCGCGATGCGCGTCTTTCCGAGGAGACCGGAGGAGCGCTGCCAGCGGACGCGGGCAGGCACATCGCGCCCGTCCACGGCGAACGAACGCTTCCGGCGCCTTGGCAATCCGGCGATTGGGCACACCGGAAGACAGCCCCACAACTGAACATCAACGTGCTGGAAGGATGACAGCAGAACAACTCACCGAAACTGGAGTCTTCGCTTCGCGCGTTATTAGTCGCGCCAGCAAGGGGAGTCAAGCGACAGTCGCGATTTCAGCACGATTTTTGAACGCCAAGCCCCAAGCGTCCAAGCCCCAAGCCCTTTCCTAATGGTTCAATGATTCTTCATCACCCAACCCCGGTTGCGACCCCAAAAGGTGCGTGGCATTGTCGCGCCTGTTTCGCTTCCTGGCGTATCGACTACTCGCAATCGCGATGTCGCGGGTGGCGGCGCGAATCAACGGCAGGTACCGACAGTGAGCTACCATGGCTAAGGAAGAGCACCTTCCGGTGCAACACGAGGGATTCATGGCGCGGTTGCGCGGCGCGACCGGCCAGCCGCTGGCCGCAGCCGACGCATTCGGCGAAAGCTTCATGCTTTCCCGGCTGACCGACGCGGTGCAGTGGGCCCGCAAGTATTCGTTCTTCCCCTACCCCTTCGTCACCGCCTGTTGCGGCATGGAGTATTTCTCCACCGCCGGGCCGCGCTACGACATCGATCGCTTCGGCGCCGCCTTGCCGCGCTTCACCCCGCGCCAGTCCGACCTGCTGATGGTGGTCGGCACCATCACCCATCGCATCGCTCCGGTGCTGCGCCGGGTCTGGGAGCAGATGGCCGATCCCAAGTGGGTGGTCTCCTTCGGCGCCTGCACCTCCTCCGGCGGCCCCTACAACAACTATGCCGTCGTCCAGGGCATCGACACCATCATACCGGTCGACCTCTACATCCCGGGGTGCCCGCCGCGGCCGGAGGCGGTGCTCGATGGCCTGATCAAGCTTCAGGACCGTGTCCAGACCGAGCGTGGCGGCACGGGTTATCGCCGGATCCACGGCAGCGGCCGACTGATCGACGATAAGCAGAATGGCTAAGATCACCATCGACGGAAAAATCATCGAAGCGCCCGACGGCGCGATGCTCCTGCCGGTCGCTCTCGAGCACGGCTTTCACGTGCCGCACTACTGCTGGCACCCGAAGCTCTCGATCGACGGCAGCTGCCGCATGTGCCAGGTCGAGATCGAAGGCGTGCCCAAGCCCTCGATCGCCTGCAATACGCCGATCCGCGACGGCATGGTGGTGCGCACCAACACCGACAAGATCGTCAATGCGCGCCGCGGCGTGATGGAGCTGTTGCTGGTCAACCACCCGCTCGACTGCCCGATC
>DASPMH010000429.1:0-5987 GCA_035627175.1 Terriglobales bacterium
TCCTGCTGACCGCCGGCACCAGCCGCGGCGAAATGGATCGCTTCTTCAGCCCCGATTACACCAATGGGACGATCACCGTCTTCTACAACAGCTACAACAACGAGGTGATCCACGGTGCGATCGCGCGCGCCAAGCAGTACATCGCCGAGCACACCAGCCCCGATGACTCGGTGCGCTACCTGCTCGCCGGCGGCTTGTTCGGCATCCTCGCGGCGGCGAATGAAGAGGTCGACTGGTCGTATCGCGTCAATGTGCCGCTGATCTTCCTCGCCGTCTTCCTGCTGAGCTTCCTGACCTACCGCTCCTTCGTCGGAGCGCTGATCGTGCTGATTCCGTCGTTGGTCGCGCAGCCGTTGTCCGAAGCGGTGATGTACCTGGTCGGCATCGACTTCAACATCAACTCGCTGCCGGTCGCGGCGATCGGCATCGGCATCGGTATCGACTACGGCTACTACGTGCTCAGCCGCATCGTCGAGGAATACGAAGAGGTGCGCGACTTCGACCAGGCGAATGTTCGCGCGCTGGCGACGACTGGCAAGGCGATCATCTTCACCTGCACCACGCTGGTGGTCAGCGTGATGTTCTGGCTGTTCCACCCGCTCAAGTTCGAAGCCGAGATGGCTTTCCTGCTGATGATGTTGATGATCTTCCACGCCATCGGCGCGCTGGTATTCATCCCGGCGCTGGTGTCGTTGTGGAAGCCGAAGTTCGCCATCGACCGCGCCAACCAGCTCCACGATGCGCGCCTCGCGGCGCAGGCCGAGGCATGAAAGTTTGCGGCGGGGTGCCCGTGCGAGGACTGATTCTTTAACACTTCGTGCGCTTCGTGTTTCAAAGTCGACGCTGCAGACATCGTGGCGATTGCGAGAAATTATGGCTGTGTTGTTTGAGAGGCGGGGGCAGGTTGGTTGGATCACGCTCAACCGGCCGGAGCAGCGCAATGCCGTCAATGCGGAGATGCGCGATGAGTTGATCCGCATCTTGACCGAAGCGCGGCTCGACTTTGATTTGCGGGCGCTGGTGTTGACCGGGGCCGGCAAGGGCTTCTGTACCGGCGCCGACCTCTCCGGGCCGCGGCGGGAAGGACCGAGTGGCCCGGGAGTGACGCGCGAGGTGATGAAGTCGAGCTCGCAGCGGCTGATCCGCGCCTTGTGGGAGCTGGAGAAGCCGGTGATCGCCGCGGTCAATGGCGTCGCCGCCGGCCTGGGCGCGCATCTCGCCTTCGCCAGCGATCTGGTGATCGCTTCGAGTGAGGCGAAGTTCATCGAGATCTTCGTCCGCCGCGGCATCGCTGTCGACGCCGGCGGGGCCTTCTTGCTGCCGCGATTGATTGGGCTGCAGAAGGCCAAGCAGCTGGTGTTCTTCGGCGATGATCTGCCCGCCGAGGAGGCCGAGCGTATCGGATTGGTGACCAAGGTGGTGGCGCCGGAGCAACTCGAGACAGCAGCGATGGAGTGGGCGCAGCGATTGGCCGAAGGGCCGACGTTCGCGATCGGCATATCGAAGCGCTTGCTCAACCGCTCGCTCGAGTCCGACCTCGACACCGCCCTCGAAGAAGAGGCCACGGCGCAGGCCCTGGTGACGCAGTCGGAGGACACCCGCGAGGGGATGAAGGCCTTCCTAGAGCGCCGCCCGCCCAATTTCCGCGGTCTGTAGGTGCGCGCCCCCTTTCCCAAAGGATGACGTCTTCCGCCGGCGGAAGACGTCATCGCCGCAGGCGCGGGATTTGCGGGGGATTTGGTCCGGGAGCCGTTTAGCAGCCGTTGAGGGCTCGTTGGATGCCTTCGACGATTTCGTCCACGGTTACTTCGCCGTCGCTGTTGCGATCGAAGGCGACGCAGCCCTCGGGCGCGACACTGCCGAGAGCGATGTTGACGCCGGTGATGATCTCGTCGACGGTGACCTCGCCGCCGCCGTCGCAGTCGCCGGTGCAGCCGGAGGGGAGGATCGTCGCCGTAGCGGTGGCGGTGGCCTCGCTGATTGCGGTTGCGGTGGGTGGGACGGTGGTGGCCGTCGGGACCGGCGCGGTGGCGGTTGCGCTCGGTTCCGCTGTCGGCGTCGGCGCGCCGAGGACGACCACCGCCAATGACGTTCGTTCGGCGTTGTCGCCATCCTGGGCGCCATTCTTGTTGACGCTATTGCCGGCGGCGTAGATCGTGTACGTCCCCGGCGCAGCCGGCGCCTGCCAGGTGAAATGAAACGTGGCCTCGCCACCGATGTTGTCTTTCGGTGCCGTGTGCGTCAGCTCTCCCGAATCCAAGCGCGTCCCTTCGTCCGGAAGGATACCCAGCGTGCCGGCGCTGGCGGACACGTTCAGTCCACCCGCGGTTTGGCTGCTGCGCGTCGACTCGACGCGGAAGCGGAAGGTAGCAACCGAGCCCGCCACCACGTCGGGAGGCTCCAACAGTTCGAGGGTCACATTGGGTCGGCCGCCGCCGAAATGGCAGGACGTGCAGAGCGGTCTTCCTGGGCTGCCTGAGTAGCCGACGATGCCGTCCATTTCGGCCGACGCAGGGACGGAAAAGACAAGACAGAGCGCACTGACGACGATGACGATGCCCGCCAACGGCTGCACTAGCCTCCTCATGCCGCGGCGGAATAGCTCCGCGCCGTGGTCGATGCAATCTCGTCCTCAGGGTGAGCCGGGCGATCGGCCTTGTGAGTGGCGGCGTGACGGCGTAGACCGCGGCTGTGCGTTGGCTGAGTCTTTTGTCGTTGCTGTTGCCGGCGTCGCTCTCCGCCGCCGAGGTGGTCGGGCTCAACTTGGCTGCGCCGGCGGTGCATCTGCGGGTCGAGGTGGTTCAAACCTACCCCCACGATCCTCAGGCGTTCACCCAAGGCCTGCTGCTACACGGCGACACTCTGTTCGAGAGCACCGGGCTGGTCGGCCGTTCCTCGCTGCGTCAGGTCGAGCTCGCCACCGGCAAGGTGCTGCGCCAGATCGATGTGCCGCTGCCGTACTTCGCCGAAGGCCTCGCGCTTGCCGGCGACCGGCTGATCCAGCTGACGTGGCAGCACGGCACCGCCTTCGTCTACGACCCGATCAGCTTCTCCGAGCGCGGTCGGCTGACCTATGGCGGCGAGGGCTGGGGCCTGACCTACGACGGCAAGCAGCTGATCATGAGCGACGGCAGTGACGAGCTCGCCTTTCGCGACGCCAACAACTTTCAAGAGCTTCGCCGTCTCGAGGTGACCCGCGACGGCAGGCCGGTGACTCGGCTGAACGAGCTCGAGTGGGTCGGCGGCAAGGTCTACGCGAACATCTGGACGACCTCCGAGATCGTCGCCATCGACCCGGTCGATGGTCGCGTCAGCGCGACCATCGATGCCGCGGGGTTGTTGACGCGCGAGGAAGCGGCGAAGGCCGATGTGCTCAACGGCATCGCCCACGATGCCAAGAGCGGAGATTTTCTGATCACCGGCAAGCTCTGGCCCAAGCTCTTTCGGGTCAGGTTCGTGCCTCGTTGAACGCTACAATGGCGCGGAAGCGTGTCGCGCGAGCACGTTGGCGACGGCGGCGGTCAGTCTTTCGGCGGTTTTCAGCTCGAGGAATTCGTTGGGGCCGTGGGCGTTCGACTGCGGCCCGAGGACACCGGTGATCAGAAACTGCGCCTGCGGGAACATCTCGCCGAGCATCGTCATGAACGGGATGGTGCCGCCTTCGCCCATGGCGCAGGGCTCGTTGCCGAAGAGCGCCTGGGACGATTCGGCGATCGCCTGCTCGAGCCACGGCGCCAGCGCCGGTGACTTCCAACCGCTCGAGCCGAAGCTGTCGACGGTGAACTTCACCTGCGCGCCATAGGGTGGATCCGCCTCCAAAGTTCGCTTGAGAGCCATCGACGCCGCGCCGGCATCGGCGGTCGGTGGTAGCCGCAGCGACAAGCGCACGGTGGTGCTCGGACGGAGCACGTTGCCGCAGTGGCCGAGCTCCGGCAGACCCGCCGCGCCGATCACCTCCAGCTGCGGCCGCCAAGTGCGGTTGAGCACCAGCTCGGCCGGATCCTTCGCCATCGGACGCGTCCCCGCGGCGTAGGGATACTCCGAGTGGGTTCGCTCTCCCAGGACGCGCGCCGCAGCTTGCGCCTGGGCGATGATGTCGCCCGGGATGGCGACGTTCGCTTCCGGCAGGCGAATCGCGCCGGTGGCGGCGTCTTCGATGCGATCGAGCAGATGCCGCAAGATGCGGAACGACGACGGCACGATACCGCCGCCGTTGCCCGAGTGAACGCCATCGCGCAGGACGGCGACCTGCAGGTCGCCGTTGACCAAGCCGCGCAAGGAGCTGGTGACCCACAGGCGCTGGTAGTCGCCGCAGCCCGAGTCGAGGCCGATCACCAGGCTCGGTTTGCCGATGCGATCGGCGGCGGCGCGCAGGTAATGCGGCAGGTCGTAGCTGCCGCTCTCCTCGCACGCTTCGATCAGCACGACGCAACGCGCGTGTGCGACGCCCTGCTCCTGCAGCGCTTTGATCGCAGTGATGGCCGCAAAGGCGGCATAGCCGTCATCGGCCGCTCCCCGCCCGTACAAGCGCCCGTCGCGCAGCACCGGGGTCCACGGATCGAGCCCTTCCGCCCAGCCTGCGAACGGCGGCTGCTTGTCGAGATGACCGTAGAGCAGCACGGTCTCGGGTCGTTGGCCCGCCACCTCGACCAGAATCACCGGAGTGCGGTTGGGAAGTCGCACCACCTCGATCGAGGTATCGCGCAGCTCCTGGGCGCGGACCCAAGCGAGCACCAGCTCGATGGCGCGTTCCATGTGACCGTGCTCCGCCCAGTCCGGATCGAAAGCGGGGGACTGGTTGGGAATGCGGATGTAGTCGCACAGCGCCGGCACGACCGAATCGCGCCAGCGCGCTGCGACGAAGTGCGCTGCGGCTTCGAGGTTCATCGGGTTTCCGTATCGCCTCGCTCCGAGTGGCTCAAGGGTGGCGCATTGCCCGAGCTTGCGCGCGTCGCTACAAGCGGCCGATCTTTCCGATGGAGGCTGAGGTGGCACGACTGGCAGGCAAGGTGGCGGTGATCACCGGTGGCGGCAACGGCATCGGCCGGGCGACTGCGCTGAGATTTTTGGCCGAAGGGGCGCAGGTGGTCATCGGCGATCTCAATGAAAAGACCGCTGCAGGAACGCTCGAGCTCGCCAAGCAGCAGGGACAGGGCGGCGCGATTCGTTTCCTGCGCACCGATGTCGCTCAGGAGAAAGACGTCGAGGCTCTGCTCCAGCTCGCTGCCAGTGAGCACGGGCGCGTCGACTGCGTCTTCAACAACGCCGGCGTCGCCGGCGCCTTCGGTCCGATCACCCAAACCTCGGTGGAGGACTGGGACTACACCTTCGCGGTGCTGGTGCGCGGCGTGTTCCTCGGCATCAAGCATGCGGCGCGAGTGATGCGGCGCCAGAGCGAAGGCGGTTCGATCATCAACACGGCGTCGATTGCGGGTCTCAGCGGCGGCGAAGGACCACAAGCTTACTCGGCGGCGAAGGCGGCGGTGATCAACCTGACGCGCGCCGTCGCGGTCGAGCTGGCGCCGGCGAAGATCCGCGTCAACGCCATCTGCCCGGGCGGGATCCTGACGCCGCTGATCCATCGCGGCAATCCTGAGTCGCTCGAGCCGATGCTGCGCAAGCTGCAGCCGTGGCCGGAAGCCGGTCTACCCGAGCACATCGCCGGCGTGGCGCTGTTCCTCGCCAGCGAAGACGCGCGCTTCGTCACCGGCGCGGCGCTGGTCGCCGACGGCGGCCTGACCGCAGCCGGGGCCCGTTCCTTCGCCAACATGGGCGCCAGCCTCGCCTTCGCCGGCGTCGACCGAGGGTCGACCGGCGAGGACATGTCGATGCGAATCTTCGAAGAGCCAAAAGCGTAGCAACAGGGCGAAAAAGGGCACTCGCCGGCGTTGGGCTGCAGGCGACGCCCGCGCGCAAAAATGCGCGCGGGGGAGGGGACCGGAGCCGGCCGCCTAGCGGCGCTCGCCGAGGCGGATCTCGGCGAGGAC